>JAFEBC010000074.1 GCA_018266095.1 Deltaproteobacteria bacterium | reverse complement strand
GAAGCCGGCTCGCCTGGCTCTCACCGCTTGCATGCGCAAGCTCATCGTCATCCTCAACGCCATGCTGCGCGATCGGCGTCACTGGTCCACGGAGGTCGCTTGACGAACAACACGGTTACTCTGCGTTGAGTGATCGGGCGCGCAAAGCCTTGCAGGACGACAGCGCTTGGTCCTACGCCCTCGGCATCGCCGTGCCGCGCGGGCTCAACCGGGCGATGAGCTCGGCCGCCGGGAACGGGTCACACCGCTTGCTCATGGGGCGCTGGAGCCGGCCGCTGTGCACCATCCGCAGCGCGATCACGTCCAGATCGGGCCGGTAGGTGCCTGCGAGGACCTGCTCGCGCAGGTTGGCCAGGTAGGCCGCGCGCTCTGCCGTGGGGGTCGTGATCAGGTGTCGCACATCAGGCTCATCGGCCAGATGTGCAAACTCCTTGAGCCCCTGGCGGTGCGCGGCGCGGACGAATCTTGAATTCGCCAGCGAACCCAGGGGCTTGCGACGTGCCTTTTACGCGGTGAGCGAGTCGCGCAGGCGGTCGATGGCCACCTTGAGGAGCTGGCAGACGCGCGATTCGGTGACCGCGAGGACGACGCCGATCTCGCGCAGGGTCAGGTCGCGCTCGTAGTAGAGCGAGAGGATGGTCTGGTCGCGGGCGGGGAGCTTGGCGAGGGCGGCGCGGAGCTGGCCCACGCGCTCGTCCTTGGCGTAGAGCTCGAAGGGGCTGGTCTCGGTCTCGCTGTGGAGCTGAGACTCGTCGGCGTCCTCGAGGGGGACGAAGGCGTGGCTCGGGGCGACGTTGATGCCCGAGACGGGCTGGCGGGCGGACTTGCGCTCGGCCCGCGTGAGGTGGTCCTCGCCGCGGAGGAAGTCGAGCATCGCGCCCTGCACGCGGCGCTGGGCGTACGGCTCGAAGGGAACGCCGCGCGACTCCTCGTAGCGCTCGGCCGCGGACACCAGCGCGAGGTTTCCGGCGGAGACCAGGTCGTTCAGGTCGACCGACGACGGCAGGCGGCGGGCCATGCGGCGGGCGGCGAGCTTGGGGATCGAGAGGTGCTCGCACACGCGACGATCGCGGCGGTCCTGCTCGTTCTGCATCTCGGTCTTCAGGTTCCGGGCTGCGCTCATGGTCTGGTATCCGCTTGGCTGGAGTGGCCGACGCAGGGACCTTGAGCAAGGCATGTGCCGTGTCGTCGTTCCTTTTTAGTCGCCTGAAATTACGTAGTATTTCCTGGTCGGCCCGCCATCATCGGCCCGCCGCGCAGGAACTGAAGGGCGAACGGCCATCGTCGGGCAGGAGACGCTTCCCCAAGAAGATCGGGAGCGGGTTCCACAGGCCGTCCGTGTGGGCCGATGTCAGTTGAGGGGTAGGCACCCCAGCCGACGTGACCGACCTCCGCCCACCCGGGTCCGAGGGCGCCGCCTCCGCCAGTCGGCGATTCAGACGTTCGCGCGGGTGTGATAGTTCGCACAGGCCGGGTCTGTTGAAAATGCTAGACGGCCCGTTCACTATTTTCCGAGGTCGACGATGGTCGCAGGCTTGATCGCGCTCTTGATCGCAGCCCCGCCGGTGCCGGCGAGGGGCCAGAAGGCGCCGCTGATGGCGGTGCTCGAGCTGCACAACAAGCTCAAGGGGCAGCAGCGCGAGGACGTCGACGTCGCCTATTTGACCGACGTGGTGCGGGCGACGGCCTTGAAGCAGGTGAAGGGCCTCAAGGTGATGACGCGCGAGAACATGGTGGTGCTGCTCTCGTCGTCGGGGAAGAAGCCGGAGGACTGCGAGGGCACGTGCGAGGTGGACACGGGGCGCATGCTGGGCGCGGACCTCGTGGTGTCTGGCGAGATGCTGAAGTTCGGCTCGGCGCTGAAGCTCAACTTGAAGCTGCACGAGACGACGAACGGCCGGCTGCTCGCGGGCACGCAGGCCTCCGGACACGACGCGGACGAGCTCGACAAGAGCATCCAGACGGCGGTGGCGGAGCTGGTGGCGCCGGTGAAGTCGGGCGCGTGGCGGTCGGACGATGAGGAGAACGGCGTCGAGGGCGGGGTCGAAGGTGGCGTGCCGGGCGGTGTCCTGATGGGTGGGGTCGTGGGAGGTGTGGTGTCCGGCACGCTGCCGGGGAACGAGAAGCCGCCGCCGCCGCCACCTCCGCCGCCGGGGCGCCAGCACGCAGAAGCCCAGACGCAGGCGCAGCTCAAGGCCCAGAAGGAGGCGCAGGCGCAGGCCGAGGCCCAGAAGCAGGCGCAGGCGCAGGCCGAGGCCCAGAAGCAGGCGCAGCTCCAGCAGCAGGCGCAGCAGAAGCAGGCCGCGGTGCCGCCTCCCGCGGCGAAGCCTCCGGAGCAGAAGCCGGCGCTGGTGAGCGAGGCGCGGCCGGAGGCCAAGACGGAGCCGAAGGTCGAATCGAAGCCGGAGCAGAAGGTCGCGCCGCGTCCCGCCGAAGTGCAGGCGGCGTCGCAGGCCGAGTCGGGGATCGGGTTCGGGCTCTATGGCGCGGGCGTGGTGGATGTGTCGGGAAAGACCTTCGGCGGGCAGGCGCTGTTCGTCATCGGCGCGCGCTCGGACTTCCACCTCGGGCTGGGCGTGAACATCTCGCCGCATCCGGGCGGGCGCGTGGTGCTCGGGTATGACCCGCTGCGCAGCGAGTCGTTCGACCTGGGGATGGAGCTGCGCGGCATCGTGGCGCCGACCTCGCAGGGCACGGTGTTCGGCGGCGGGCCGGGGGTGCGGCTGGCGGTGCACGCGGGCGGAGCGCTCGATGTGGTGGCGTCGGTGGGCGTGGACTTCGACAAGGGGCCGAACGACACGAGCCTCACTGCGCCGCTGTTGGCGCTCGGACTGGAGCTGAAGCTGTGATCGCGATCTGTGCGGCGATGTTGGCGGCCCTGGGCGGTGCGCAGGGCCAGGATGCAAGCGAGCTCACCTCGGCGGCGTGGACCTCGACGACGCTCGGCGGCGAGAGCGCGGACATGGCGGTCGCGGTGTACGCCGGGCGGCTCTATGTGCTGGGCGGCTACGATTCGGCGACGGCGACGGCGGCGGTGCGGTTCGCGCCGCTGGGGGGCGATGGGTCGATCGGGTCGTTCACCACGACCACGTCGCTCCCGCTGCAGCTCGGCGCGATCAGCGCGGCTGTGGACTCCGGGCGCGGCGTCATCTACGTGAGCGGCGGCAACGTGGACGCGCTGTACCAGGCGAACATCAACGCCAGCGACGGCACCATCGGCGCGTGGACCACGACGCCGAACGAGATCACCAGCGCTCCCTATGGCGCGGGGCTCGTGTTCGATCAGGACTTCCTCTTCTCCATCGGCGGCGCGCACGTGACCGGCGGGGCCTCGACGACCACGACGACGTTCTCGGAGTCGCGCGTGGCGCACGTGTCTGCCAGCACCACGACGTGGGCCGGCGGGCCGGCGCTGCCCTCGGCGCGCGTGCGTCATGGCCTCGCCGCGGTGCCGGCGAACGGCGGCGGCGGCTCGGGCTGGCTGTACGTGGTCGGCGGCTTCGATTCGAGCAACAACGAGGTGGCGACCGTGTACATGGCGCAGTACGCGACGGGCGAATTGGGCTCGTGGACCACCACCACGCCGCTGCCGAGCGCGCGCTCGTCGCCGGCCGTGTTCGCGTACGGCGGGTTCCTCTACGCGATCGGCGGCCGCGCGCCTGGGTTCACGCCGCTGGACGACGCGCTGCAGGCCCGCATCAACTCGAACGGCACGCTCGGCCCGTGGGTGCCCGCGCACACGCTGCCCGCGCCGCGCTCGCTCGCGGGTGCGGCCACCAACAACGGCTACGGCTACGTCGTGGGCGGGTTCACCACCGCGTACGCGACCGACGTGCTCTGGAAGAAGCTGGACACGCCCAAGCTCGCCGCCAAGCTCGGCTATTCGGGCCTGGGCGCGAGCGTGCACTCCGGCGACTGCGTGCAGGTGATCGTCACCGCCAAGGCCTCGGACGACAGCGACACCTGGGTCGATCAGGCGACCTCGATCACGCTCGCGGCCACGGGCGGCGCGAAGTTCTTCCCGGCGGGGACCACGTACAACCAGTGCCTCAGCGGCACCAACGGCACCTCGTCGGGCACCGCGAGCATCGCGGCGGGCTCGGGCACGTCGGCGGTCGTGCAGATGCGCACCGGCTCGGCGGGGACCAACACCATCACCGCCAGCGCCACGGGGCTGACCGCGGGCCAGATCGGCGTCACGGTCACGGCCGCCGTCGCCGATGGCGGCACCGAGGACACCACCGTGGACGACGCGCACACCGTGAACGGCTGGGGCTGCACCTCGAGCGGCCCGATGGGCGCGGTGTTCGGCCTGTTGGCCATGTGCGGCCTCGGATTCCGGAAGCGCCGGTCGTGAGTTCGCGTGCGTGAATCGCGCGTCACCGGCTCGATTCACGAATCGCGAAGGGCGAAAAACTGGACCGGCATCGATTGTCGGTGTTCCGTGGACACATGGAGCTCCTCAACAATCACGCCCGCGTGCTGCAGTGTCTGCTCAGGGATTCGTCGATGCGCCTGCGGGACGTGGCGGAGCAGACGGCCCTGACCGAGCGCGCCGTGCAGCGCCTCGTGACCGAGCTGGAAGAGGGCGGCCTGCTGTCGCGCGAGCGCGACGGGCGCAGGAATCACTACCGCGTGCACAAGGCCCCGCTGCGGAAGATCACGAAGGACCTGATCGCGCTCCTGGGCCCCGAGAGCGCCCCGCCTCCGATTCCGATGAGCCTGGCCCCGCCCGTGCGCTGCGAAGAGCCGTCCCGCGAGCCGTCGTTCTTGGACTGAGCCGGAGCTCTGCTGGTGAAGCAGCGCTCACCCGATCACTCAACTCAGCCTTCAGCCCGCTTCGTCATCGCGCGCTGGATGAGCACGATGAGAGGGCCGATCATGATCGCGTGCGCGAGCCACATGTAGACGTAGTTCGTGCCCCACGGCATCGGCGTCGAGCGCGTGAGGAGCATGAAGGCGTTGTTCATGAACGGCCAGATGCACGCGCCGTAGACGAGCGCGAAGGCGATCGCGGCGGCGAGCGATCCGAGGAGCGCGCGCAGGCGTTCGCTCTGGCGCAAGGCGATGAAGAAGATCGCGGACCACGCGAAGGCCACGCTCACGTGCAAACAGACGCCGAGGGCCATGGACGCGAAGCCCTCCTCGAAGGAGTCCGGTCCCAGCAACGAAGAGGCGATGGCCTGGAAGAGCCGCTTGGGGTTGGGCGTGCGGCCGTTCATCAGCGCGAAGAAGGTGCTCGCGAAGAGCCCGTCGAGGACGGCGAGCGTCAGGCCTGAGGCGATCAGCGCGCGGAGCGGCGGGCGTGAGAGCGGCGCGGGCATGTGGGAGGGGACGCGGACCTCGCGCGCGTATTCATTGCAATCCTGTTCCAGGTCCGTGTCGTGGGAGTCGTGGGGAGGCCTCCCAACCTCAGTCTCAGCACCACACAAGAGATCAAAAGAGCGGGCCCGGGGCGTGGGGGCGTGGGGAGGGATTGCGTCCGACTGAGGCGCGGCACATCAAGGCCCTCGAACGGAGCTCCCAGCACCTCGCGGACGCGAGGTGCCGGCCCAAGCCGCAAGCCTCCCGGAGGACGCACCCCTCCCCACGCCCCGGGACCGCGGAGTTCCAAGCCGCAAGCCTCCCGGAGGACG
>JAFEBC010000749.1 GCA_018266095.1 Deltaproteobacteria bacterium | reverse complement strand
GTCTTCGTCGCAGCCGCGCTCGCCAGCGCCGCAGCCCACGCCCAGGACATCGACTACGTCAGCGGATGGGACCACGATCAGACGCTCGGCTCCGTGTGCCCGGATGGCTGCGCGTACGCCCAGACGTTCACCGTCGGCGCCCCTGCGACCCTGGCCAGGTTCACCTGGTGGGCGAGGACCACCGAGTCGCACCTCCCTCCCGGCTACGGCGGGCCCACGAGCTGGTCGCCCGAGAACTTCGTCGCGCGCGTGGTGGCCTGGAGCGACGCAAACTCGGCTCCCACCGGCGCGGCGCTCTGGACCTCGGCTCCGCAGGTGACCACGTCGGCGCTGACCGAGTTCGCCTTCTCGCCCGGGATCGCCCTGCCGCCCGGCCGCTACGCCATCCTCTTCGACACCATGGGCGTCTCCAATCCCGGCGACGCCCGCGCCGAGATCGGCCGCGCGAGCCTCGACTCGCCCAACCACGCCTTTGACAGCACGGGGGACCAGTCCCGCTGGTACGACGACGGCTCGCCGTACGCAGTGACGATCCAGTTCGGCAGCTCGTGCCAGAGCACGTGCTCGGCGGGCCCCGCCGGCCCGAAGGGCGACAAGGGCGACCCCGGCGACCAGGGACCGAAGGGTGACACCGGCGCGGCCGGGGCGAAGGGTGACACGGGCGACCAGGGGCCGAAGGGCGACACCGGCGCGGCCGGGGCGAAGGGTGACACCGGCGCAGCCGGGCCGAAGGGTGACACGGGCCCGCAGGGACCGCGCGGCCTCCCGGGTGCCAACGGCAAGGACCTCGTGAACCAGCCCGGCTCGGTGGGGATCTTCCTGCGCTCGGTCGGCTGCCCCGCGGGGACCATCTACTACGGCGAGGGCAGGCTCCCGGGCCAGGCGTCCCGCGGTCGCGAGCGCGACTGGGACCACGATCACGACGACCAGGTGCTGCGCGTCGTGTACTGCGGCTACTGACAACGGCTCCGGGCCCGCCCGCGCGAACTCACGCCTGGGCGGACCCGACGTCCGATGGGGCGGCTACTGCGTGCGCGTCCAGGGCTGGATGGTGCCCGCGGCCGCCGCGCAGCCGCTGGTGGCCGTGGCGATCTCGTTCTTGCTGAACTTCAGCGTGGTGAAGTTCTGCCCCGCGTACTTGCCCGCCATCACTGCCTGGCCCTTGGCGCAGTTGGCGAAGAGCTCGAGGCTCGCCGCCGGGAGCTTCTGGCTGCACTGCGAGGCGAGGTTGGCGCTGATGAGCTCGGCCTTGGTCCAGCGCTTGGTGTTGCCGGTCGGGTCGACCACGCTGAGCTTGAGGCAGAGGGCGTTGGTGGGCGCGGCGAAGGCGGGCGCGGCGGCACAGAGGGCGAGCGCGGCGAGGCCGGCGGAGATGAGCGTCTTCATGGGTTCCTCGAAAGGGTTGGATTCGAGACACAAAGTCGCATTGTCGACGGGTGTCCGACCATCGGCCGGGGCGCGGACCGGAATGTTTCGGGGGGGTCGAAGAGCCTGTTTACACTCGCGGATTCAGGGCTTCAAGGGTTCGGCCCGACGACGATCTCCGAGCTCGCCGGGTCCTGGTTCTCTGGATAGCAGAGCGCCGCGAACGCGCCGTTCCAGGGCCAGCAGCCCTCGGCGCCGGGCTGGTTGCGGATGACGGGCGTGTAGCTCGTGGACCAGGTGTTGCCGCCAGCGGGATCGCCTTGCAGGAGCTGGTTGTGGCGCAGGTACGCCGCGTAGGTGTACGGACCCTCGTCGTTGGCGCCGCAGGAGGCTTCGCTGGCGCAGGAGGTGAGCTGGGTCTCGAGGTTGACCGCGCGGCCGAAGGCGCCCGAGCCGTCGAGGTTGGCGCCGCCGAAGATGTTCCAGAATTGATTCTGCGAGATGAGCGCGACGCCGCCGCGCAGCACGATTCCGTTCCCGCGCAGCTCGTGGAAGCGGCTGTTGCGCACGATGGTGCCCTCGCCGCTGGCGGAGATGTTGAAGAATCGGTTACCGAATGCGGCGAGCGCCGTTGCGGAGTTGGAGCCCGGCCTGACCAGCGCACCGCCGTTGCCGGGCGCGAGGGTGCTGGCGGTGTAGACGAGGTACCAGTCGTCATCCTGGTTGCGTCCCGCGCCGAAGCTCGCGGACGAGAGCCACTGGCCGTCCGCGTGCGAGTTGATGGCGTCCTCGGGGATGCCCGCGAAGTCGCAGTCCTCGACGGTGGCGCCGCGGCGCAGGTTCTTCAAGTGCAGGCCGTCCGCGTTCGAGGAGAGCAGGCGCTTGACACCGTTGACGGCGGGGCCGGGCGTGATGTGCAGCCGCCGCGTGTGCAGGCCGCGCGCGAAGTCCGAGCGGATGGCGAGCTCGGGCGTGCTGTGGATGGTGACGTCGGTGAGGCGGTCTTCCTGTCCGTTGATGTTGAGCGTGCCGCCGAAGCCGCGCGCCATGATGGCCGCGAGATCGCCGACCACGATGTTCGTGGCGCCCGGCGCGAAGGGGAGCCGCCAGCGTCCGGTGCCCGTGTCGTGCGTGAAGGTGCGGCCCGCGCTGTCGAACCAGGCGTACGTCTTGGCCGCGCCCGTGCTGCTGAAGATGACGCCCTGCACGCTGGGGCCGGTCTGCCAGAGCGTGTCGTGGCCCGCGTCGTCGAGCGTGTCGTCGAAGCCGGTGTCGATGCGCACGGAGATGGCGGTGGTCGCGCCCGTGCCGTCGTGTTCGAGGGCCTCGATGGTGCCTTGCGTGAACGGAGTTTGAAGGACGCCGCCGATGGTGGCCGCGTCGAAGGTGACCCCGCGCAGCTCGTTGGAGGTGCCGTTCAGTTCGAGCGCGTGCCCGGTGCGGCTGGTGCTGAGGAGGCGCGCGGGCGTGCCAGAGAGGTCGCCGCGCAGCGTGACGTCGTGGATTTCGCTACCAAATTGGATTGCGGTCGAGAGCCAGTAGTCACCGGGGCCGAGGACGACGTGCGCGCGTGGACAGGTCGCGCTCACGAGCGCTCCGGCCTGCGAGATGGCCGCGTTGAGGTCGCCGGTGCGCGCCGCGCTGTTGCCCGAGGCCGAGAGCGTCACGCTGCACGGCGGCGAGTTGGCCGCGCCGCCGGGCTGCACCTCGAAGACGACAGGGTCCAGGTTGAGCCCGTCGAGCCGGCTGTCGCCCGAGTGCGTGACGCCGCGGAGCGCGAGCCGATCTCCCTCGTGCAAGAACTCCGTCAGGCTGATTTGCGCCGGATCGCAGTTGCGCGCGGACAAGAGCGCCGCCCAGATGCGCTCGGTGACGCCGGAGCGCACGGCGTAGACCTCGAGCAGCGCGCCGTCGCCCCAGTTGGCCTTGTCGGCGGCGACGTTGCACTGGAAGTGCGTGATGGCGTCGGCGCGCAGGTGGTACCAGCCGGTCTGGGGCGCGGTGAAGGTCTTCACCACGGCCCACGACGGGTGCGTCTCGATGGCCGTGGGCGCGTTGGTCACGCAGCAGCCGTCGTTGCGCTGGAAGACCTCGACGCCGAAGCGCGGCTGGACGCCTTCGGGCGCGCCGGGGTCGGTGGAGGTGGAGAAGGTGAAGAGCGTGGCGCTCGAGGCCGAGAGGTCGGGGAGGGCGTCGGAGGCGGTGTCGGCGACGAATTGGTATTGCGCGGTCCACGAGCCGTGGGTGGCGGAGGGCGGCGGAGTGGTGGGCGTGGGCCAGAGGTCGTGGAACCAGGTGCCGGAGGCGGGGAGGGCGGCGGGGCCGGCGTCGGGGCCGGAGTCGGCGGGGCCGGCGTCGGTCGTGGAGCCGGCGTCGGTGCCGGAGTCGGGAGGTCCTGCGTCGGTGGTGCCCGCATCTCCGTTCGCTCCAGCGTCCGCGCCCGCATCGGCGTGCGTTCCAGCGTCGGCGCCCGCATCGGCGCTCGCACCTGCGTCGGCTCCGGCGTCCGTATTCGCACCCGCGTCGGCACCCGCATCCACGTGGCCGCCATCGAGGCGCCCTGCATCCTGCCCGTCATCGACCGGCGGCACGCCCGCGCCGCAGCCGGCGACCAACAGGGAGGCCACGATCGCAATCGCCCGAGGTTGATTCCCGACGCGCACGCCGCCATCCTGTCACTTCTCGCCCCGGCGCGCCCGCTCGCTCGTCGAGGCACGCGAAGCGGCGTTTCCGCGCAGCGGAGGTTCTCCATGAGCGACGCGCTCTCCTGGCTGTCCGAGTGGTACCTCGCCCAGTGCGACTCCGACTGGGAGCACGGGCACGGCATCACCATCGAGACGCTCGACAACCCGGGCTGGATGCTGACCGTCGACCTTGCGGGCACAGCGCTCGGCAAGCTTCCGGACCAGGTCGTGTCGAG
>JAFEBC010000748.1 GCA_018266095.1 Deltaproteobacteria bacterium | reverse complement strand
GCGCTTCCCAGTCGCCGCGCGCGATGCCGGTCACGAGCGGGAGCTGCTGCAGCGCAGCCTGATCGTCGTCGTCGAGGCGCTTGAACACGCGGCCCTGGATGTCGACGAGGTAGATGCGCCCAAGCTGCGCGCGCACGGCGGGGACGTGCTCGACGACCTCGACATCGAACGCGGGCGGGAAGCTGCGCGAGATGCGCGCCGAGATGACCCACGGGCTCGACTCGACGCCGCGCGCTGCTGCCGCGAGATCGGCCTGGAAGAGATTCTGTCCGGCCTTGAGGCCCGAGCGCGCGAGGAGATCGTCCTTGCGCGCGTTGGCCACGCCGCGGAAGCGCACGGTCTTCGCGTCGAAGAACGACGAGTGCATGAGCTGGTTCCAGCCCGCCACGGCGCCGAGCGCGAGCAGCGCCGAGAGCGCCATCGCGCCCACCATGCGCAGCACGGCCTTGCCGATCGCGGCCCAGCGAGCGCGGCGATCGTTGGCCAGCGCGGCGCGCGCGGTGGCGCCCTTCTCGACCTTGAACGGGACCTGCATCGAGGGCTCGCGGTTCATGCGTGCACCTGTTCGCGAGCGAGGTGGATGGGGAGCTGATGATGCGGCTCGAGCTCCGCGGGCAGCGGCGGATCGAACGTGCCCACGAGGCGCACCTCCGGCACAAGATCGATGCCGGTCGCGTTCTTCACCGCGCGGCGCGCGAGCACCAAGAGGTCGATCACATCCGCGGCCTTGGCCTCGCCCACGTTGACGATGAAGTTCGCGTGGCGGCTCGAGATCTGCGCACCGCCGCGCTGCGTGCCCTTGAGGCCCGCGGCCTCGATGAGCCGGCCCGCGAAATCGCCCGGTGGGTTCACGAAGACGCTGCCCGAGTTCGGCTGCGTGAGCGGCTGCGTGCGCTTGCGCTTCTCCAGATCGGCCTTCACCGCGCGCTGCTCGGCCGCGCGCTCTTCATCCGTGCCGCGGCGGACCCGGCAACGCGCGCGCGACAACACCGCGCCCTTCGGCAGCTTGCAGTGCCGGTAGCGCAGCTCGAGCTTCTCCTTCGGGATCCACGACAGGCCGCTCGGCGTGGCCACTTCGACGGCCTCGAGGTGATCGCTCATCGAGCCCGCCGGCGTGCCCGCGTTCATGGCCACGAGCCCGCCGATGGTGCCCGGGATCCCGCTCGCCCACGCGGCTACGCCCACGCCCTTCATGTCCTTGGCCAGCGAGACGAAGCGCGACGACGGCGCGCCCGCGCCGAGCGTCATCAGCACGGCGTCGCCCTGCTCTTCCACCTGATCGGGAGAGAAGTCCGTGCCGAGCTTGAAGACCGCGCCGTCGATGCCCGCGTCGCCCACGATCGTGTTCGCGCCGCCGCCCAGCGCATGCCAGGGCACACCCGCGTCCGAGAGCACGCCCAGCGCGGCCACCAGCGCCTGCGGGTCCTTGGGCTTCACGAAAATGCGGGCCGCGCCGCCCACGCGCACGCTGGTGCGCACCGCGAGCGGGAAGTCCGTCGAGACGTCGCCCTGCGCGGCCTTGCGCAGCGAATCGATGAGCGCCGGAATCACGGAGGTCATGCGTGACCTCCGCGCTCGGGCTCGCCGCGCAGGAGCAAGAGCAGCTCGTCGCCGAGGTGCGTGATGTCGCCGGCGCCGAGCGTCAGCACCAGATCGCCCTCGCGCACGTGATCCTTGAGCCAGGACGCGAGCTCGCTGCGCTCACCCACGAAAGTGGCATCGCGGTGGCCGCAGGCCTGGACGGCCTCGTGGAGCTTCGCGCCAGTCGCGCCCGAGATCGGATCCTCGCCGGCCGCGTAGACCTCGGTCAGCAGCACCGTGTCCGCGTCGTTGAACGCAGTGGCGAAGTCGCCGAGCAGATCGCGCGTGCGCGTGTAGCGGTGCGGCTGGAATGCACAGACGATGCGCCGCTGCGGGAACGACGCGCGCGCGCCCGCAAGCGTGGCCTTGATCTCCGCCGGATGGTGACCGTAGTCGTCGACCACGGTGACGCCCGCCGACTCGCCGCGCACAGTGAAGCGCCGCTGCACGCCCGCGAACGACGCCAGCGCCTCCTGCACCTGCGCGAACGGGATCTCGAGCTCGTGCGCCACGGCACAGGTCGCGAGCGCGTTGAGCACGTTGTGCGCTCCCACCATCTTGAGCTTCACCTCGCCCAGCGTCTGCCCGCGGTGACGCACGCTGAACTCGGCCGAGAACGGCCCGAGGCGCACGTTCTCCGCGCGCCAATCGGCCTGCGGCGAGAGCCCGTACGTCACGTGCCGCTTGGAGAGCCGCGGGATCAGATGCTGCACGACCGGGTGATCCAGGCAGAGCACGACGAGGCCGTAGAACGGCACGCGATCCGCGAAGTCCACGAACGCCTGCTGCAGCGCCTCGACGGTGCCGTAGTGATCCAGGTGCTCCGGATCGACGTTCGTGATCACCGCGATCGTCGGCGTCAGGCGCAGGAACGAGCCGTCGCTCTCGTCGGCCTCGACCACCATGAGCTGGCCGCGGCCGAGCTTGGCGTTGCTGCCGAACGCGTTCAGCTTGCCGCCGACCACGGCCGTCGGATCGAGGCCCGCGTGCGCGACCACTGTGGCCACGAGCGAAGTCGTGGTCGTCTTGCCGTGCGAGCCGGCGATGGCCACGCCGTCCTTCAGCCGCATCAGCTCCGCGAGCATCTCTGCCCGCGGAATGACCGGGATGCCGCGCGCGCGCGCCGCCTGCGCCTCGGGGTTCGTCGAGCGCCGGACCGCGCTGCTCGTCACCACCACGTCGACGTCCGCGGCCACGTTGGTCGCGGAATGCCCGATGTGGATCACGCCACCCAGGCCGGCCAGGCGCCGCGTGATCTCGCTCTCCTTCAAGTCGGAGCCGCTCACGCCATAGCCCAGGTTCAAGAGCAGCTCGGCGATGCCGCTCATGCCGATGCCCCCGATGCCCACGAAGTGGACCTTGACCTGGCGGTTGCGAAACACGGCGGCGGCCCTCGAAGAAACTGCGGGTCTGAAACTTGACTCGCGGGAATGTACTCGATTCGATCTCGAATAATCAATAGCGCAGCGTCAGTGGAATGGATCCAATGTCCTCGCTTCGAGGGAGATCCATTTCTGGCGCGTCCTGACGCGGTGAAACGTGATTCGGGGTGAAGCGTTCTTCCGCCGAGCGCGGCTACTTCTTCTTGTCCGGCAGGTGCCGGCCCTCGCGGATCACCCGCTCCGAGCACATCGACACGCACACATCGGCGATCTCGCGGGCCGCCTCCGGGCGACCCAACAGGCCGCTCGCGCGCGACATCTTCTTGAGCAGCTCGCGGTCGGCGTTCAGCTCGCGGAGCTGCGCCGCGAGGATCTTGCCGTCGAGATCCTTCTCTTGGATGAGCCGCGCCGCGCCCGCCTTGACCAGGCTCTGCGCGTTCACCGTCTGGTGGTCGTCGGCCGCGAACGGGAACGGCACCAGGATCGCGGGCTTCTTGCACACCGTCAGCTCGGCGATGGTGGTGGCGCCCGCGCGGCACACGAGCAGGTCGGCCTCGGCGTAGGCCTTGGCCATGTCGTCGATGAAGACCGTGGCCGTGAGCTGCGCGCCTGTCGAAGCGAGCTTGGCGTAGCGCGCGGTCAGCTCGTCGATGTCGCGCTTGCCGGTCTGGTGCACCACTTTCAGCTTCGGGCCGAGCTCCGGCGCGAGCTCCTCGATGGCGTCGGCCACGCGCACATTGAGCCCGTGCGCGCCCTGCGAGCCGCCGGTGATGAAGAGGCTCAAGCCCTCGCCCGCCAGCTTCTCGTGCAGGTAGTTGTCGAGGAACGCACGGCGGATCGGGTTGCCGAGCAGGTGGATCTTCTTCGCGGGGAAGCCGGTCGCGGCCTCGGGGAAGGTGGTGAAGCACGCCTGCACGAAGTGCGAGAGCATGCGGTTCGTGAAGCCCGGCAGCGCGTTCTGCTCCTGCACGGCCGTCGGCACGCGCAAGAGCCACGCCAGCACCACGATCGGCCCGCTCGCGTAGCCGCCCACGCCGACGACCACGTCGGGATCGAACGTGCGCAGGATCTTGAGCGACTGCCAGAGCGCGCCGGGCAGCTTGAAGACGCCCTTGAGGAAGCCCAGCAGGCCCTGGCCCTTGAGCGGACCCACGTTGATGAGCTGCAGCGGGAAGCCGGCCTTGGGCACGGCCGTGACCTCGAGGCCACGCGGCGAGCCCACGAAGAGCACGTCGTTGCGCGGGTGGCGCGTCTTCACCTCTTCCGCGAGCGCGAGCCCCGGAAACAGGTGACCACCCGTGCCGCCGCCGGCGATCAGCATCCTCATCGGCGGCCTCCGCCAGCGCGCGCGAGGAAGCCGCCCGGTCCGCCGCTGATGGACAAGAGGATGCCCGCGGCCCAGAGCGTGGAGACGACGTGCGACATGCCGTACGAGAGGAACGGGAGCGCCATGCCCTTCGTCGGGAGCAGCGCCAGCGCCATGCCTGCGTTGACGAGCGCTTCGAAGGAGAAGAGCAGCACGAGCCCAAGCGCCGCGTAGCACGCGAAGGCTTCGGGCGCTGCGTGCGCCGCCTTCACGCCGCGCCACGCGAGCATGGCGAAGAGGAAGATGACGCACGCCACGCCCGCGAAGCCGAGCTCCTCGCCGACGATGGAGAGGATGAAGTCCGTGTGCGCCGCGGGCAGGAAGAACAGCTTCTGGTGGCTCTCGCCCAGCCCCACGCCGAACGCGCCGCCAGCGCCGAAGCCGAGCAGCGACTCGACAGTCTGGTAGCCGCGCCCGTGCGGATCGGCCCACGGATCAAGGAAGGTGAGGAAGCGCTGCATCCGATACGGCGAGCGCCACACCAGCACCAGCGCGACCGGCACCGCGGCCAGCACCATGCCCACGAGCCACGACATGCGCGTGCCCGCGACGAAGAGCAGCGCGAAGGTGAGCGCCGCGATCACCACCGTGGTGCCGAAGTCGGGCTCGAGCAAGAGCAGCACCGCGAAGAGCCCGAGCATCAGCAGGTGCGGAAGGAGCCCGCCGCTGAAGGTCTGCAGCTTGTCGGCCTTGCGCGTGAGCGAGCGCGCGAGCCAGAGCACGTACGCGACCTTGCCGATCTCGCTCGGCTGGAACATGAAGCTCCCCAGCTTGAGCCAGCGCCGCGCGCCGCCCGCGGAGTGCCCGAGGCCCGGCACGTGCACGAGGATGAGCATGCCGATCTAGAGCAGGAGCAGCGGCACCGCGAGCGCCTCGAGCCGCTTCCAGCCGAACTTCATCGCGCCCAACATGGCCGCGAGCCCGAGCGCCGCGCCGACCGCCTGGCGCTTGAAGAACCAGAGGCCGTCGTGCAGCTTCTCGGACGCGAACACGGCGCTCGCGCTGTAGACCATCACCACGCCGAACATGGTCAAGAGCAGCACCACCGCGAGCAGGATCGGGTCGTACCGCAGCGCGGGCTTGAGCTGCTTCACCTTCGAGCGCATCGGCGTGCGCACGTTCTCTGCGGTCGCGGCGCGGCTCATCGCATCCCCCGGACCAGGCGCTTGAAGGTGTCGCCGCGGTCCTCGAAGCTCTTGAACTGATCGAAGCTGGCGCACGCGGGCGAGAGCAGCACCACGTCGCCGTTCTTGGCGATGGTCTGCGCGCGTGCACAAGCGGTGGCGAGGTCTCCGCACGCAGTGAGCGGCGCGAGATCACCGAGCTCCTCCGCGATGCGCGGCGCGTCCTGGCCGATGGTGAGGATCGACTTCACCCGCGTGCGCATCAGCTCGCGCAGCGGCGCGTACGGCGTGCCCTTGCCCTTGCCGCCCAGGATGAGGATGACCGCGCGGCTGCCCTCGGGGAAGGCCGAGAGCGACTTCTCCACGCTGTCCACGTTGGTGGCCTTGGAGTCGTTGATCCACTCGACGCCGTCGAGGATCTCCACCGGCTCCAAGCGGTGCGGCAGGCCCGGATACGAATCGAGCCCGCGCTGCAGCGCCACCGGATCGGCGTCGAAGTGGCGCGCGAGCAGGAGGGCCGCGAGCGCGTTCTCGATGTTGTGATCGCCGCGCAGCGTGCGCGCAGTCAGCGAGTACGTGTGGCCGCTGACATCGATCAGCCGCGCGCCCGTGCGCTTGGCGACGATCCCGTCGACCTTGGAATCGCCGCGCGGATCGAAGAGCTGACGAACGGATCCGCTCGGCGTCGCGATCGTGCGCACCCGCGCATCGCCCGCGTTGAGCACCGCCACATCGCCGGCGCGCTGGTTTTCGAAGATGCGCGCCTTGGCCGCCACGTACGCGTCCATGGTCGGGTGCCGCTCGAGGTGATCGGGCGTGACGTTCAACACCGTCGCCGCCGCGCAGCGCAGCCCCACGATGCTCTCGAGCTGATAGCTCGACAATTCGACCACGCACACGTCCCGCGCGCCGCCCTCGAGGACGCGGTTCGAGAGCGCGTTGCCGAGGTTGCCGCCGGTGAACACGCGCTTGCCCGCGGTCGTGAGCAGATGTCCCGCGAGCGCCGTGGTGGTGCTCTTGCCGTTCGTGCCCGTGATCCCCGCGAGCGGCTCGTCGATGAAGCGCGAGGCCAGCTCCACCTCGCCCACGATCTCCACGCCGCGCGCGCGCGCGTCCACGATGGCCTGCGTCTTGGTGGGCACGCCGGGGCTCAAGACCGCGAGCTCGATGTCGTCGAAGGCCGCGCTCACGATCCCGCCGAGGTGCCGCGCGTGCAGATCCGGCAACTGCGCGAGCTGATCCGCGAGCTCGCTCTCAGACTTCTGGTCCGCGATCGAGACGCGCGCGCCCTTGGCCGTGAGCAGGCGCGCGGCCGCGATGCCGCTCTTGCCCAGCCCGACCACCAGCGCCTTGCGCCCCGACAGGTCCACTTGAATCTCCGTTACCGCAGCTTGATCGACGCCAGCGCGACGAGCGCCAGGAAGATGGAGGTGATCCAGAAGCGGACGACGATCTTCGTCTCCGGCACGCCCGCCTCCTCGAAGTGATGGTGTAACGGCGCCTTCAAGAAGATGCGCTTGCCGCCCGTGCGCTTGAACCAGAACACCTGGATCATCACCGAGAGCGTCTCGGCCAGGAACACGCCGTGGATGATGGCGCTGTCGACCTCGTTCTTGGTGAGCATCGCGAGCGAGCCGAGCGCGCCGCCGATCGCCAGCGAGCCCACGTCGCCCATGAACATCTCGGCCGGGTGGCAGTTGAACCAGAGGAAGGCGATGCCCGCGCCCGCGAGCGACGCGCCGAACACGGCCAGTTCGCTTGCGCCGTCGATGTGCGGGATGAGCAGATAGTCGGCGACGTTGAACCCCTTGAGCACGAGGCCCGAGAGGTACGCGAGCAGCATGAACGTCACCGCGCTCACGATGGTGGGCCCGATGGCGAGGCCGTCGAGGCCGTCGGTGAGGTTCACCGCGTTGCTGGTGCCGACGATGAGGAAGAAGGCGAACACCAGGTAGAACCAGCCGAGATCGAGGTGGAAGCGCGCGACCTTGACGAAGGGGATGGTCAGGCGCGTGTCGATCGCGAGGTGCGGCGCGGCGCCGTTGCCGTGGTGGAAATCGGCGAACGCGAAGAGCATCACGCCCAGGAAGATCGCGGCCTGCAGCGCGAGCTTCTTCTTGCCCGCGAGGCCCTTGGAGTTGCGCTTCTTGTACTTGAGCCAGTCGTCGATGAAGCCGATGCCGCCGAAGCCGAAGGTGATGACGAGCGCGCTCCACACGAGGCGCGAGGTCAGGTCGGCGAAGAGCAGCACGCCCGCGCCCAGGCAGAACAGGAGCAAGAGGCCGCCCATCGAGGGCGTGCCCTTCTTCTTGTGCGACTCCGGCGTGTCTTCGCGCACGTTGTCGACGCCGTACTGCATCACGCGCAGCGCCTCGATGAAGCGCGGGCCCATGAAGAGCCCGAGCAGCATGGCGGTGAGGCCGGCCGCGAGCATGCGGAAGGTCGGGTAGCGCAGGACGTTGAAGAGCGCGATCTTGTCCGCGAGCGGATAGAGGAGCAGGTAGAGCATCAGTGCGCTCCTTGCGCCGCGGCGCCGGAGAGAGGGTCGCTGATGCGCTCCATCCGCATGCCGCGCGAACCCTTGACGAGGATGACGTCGCTCTGGCGCGCGTGCTCTTGCACCATGCGCACGGCGTCGTCGGGGACTTCGGTGAAGAGCACGCTCGCAGCAGGCATGCCCGCGGCGATCGCGCCCTCACCAAGCGAACGCGCGCGCGGGCCGAAGCACACGAGCAGCGCGGGGGAGATCGAAGCGGCCACGGCGCCCGTCTCGCGATGGAGATCCAGCTCAGTCGGGCCCAACTCGAGCATGTCGCCGAGCACGAGGATGGCGCGGCCGTTCGAGCGCAGGAGCGTGGCGATGGTCAGGAGCGCAGCGCGCACCGAGGCCGGGTTCGCGTTGTAGCAGTCGTCGATCAAGAGCCCGCCGTTCGGCAGCAGCACCGGGCGCATGCGGCGGCCAGGCGTGCGCGCGAGCGAGAGGCCGTGGAGGATGGCCTCCAGCGAGAGGTCCAGCGCGAGGCCCGCGGCAGCCGCGGCGCAGGCGTTGAGACCGTTGTGCAAGCCAAGCAATTGCAGCTCCGCCGTGCGCAGCGCGCCGTCGATCTCGAGCTTCACCTCGAGGCCCGGGCCCGCGTGCTGCGCCGCGACGAGCCGCACCGTCGAGCCCGCGGCCGCGCCGAACGTCATCAGCTTGCGCCCCGAGAGCTTGCCCTGCGCGAGGACACGCGCGTCATCTGCGTTCGCCACCGCGACGCCCGTGCTCCGCAGCGCGTGGAACAGCTCGCCCTTCGCGTGCGCGACACCCTCGATCGAGCCGCAGCCCTCGAGGTGCACGGGGCCGACGTTGGTGACGATGCCCACGTCCGGATCGCACGCCGCCGCCAGCCGCGCGAGCTCGCCGAGGTGGTTCATGCCGCACTCGACCGCGGCGAACGCGTGATCGCTCTCGAGCTGCAACAGCGTGAGCGGGACGCCGATCTCGTTGTTGAGGTTGCCCTCGGTCTTGAGCGTCTTGCCGCCCGCGGAGAGCACGGACGCGACCAACTCCTTGGTGGACGTCTTGCCCGCCGAGCCCGTGATCGCGACCGTCTTGAGCCCGCCCATGCGGCCGCGGTGCGCGCGCGCCAGGCCGAGCAGGGCCCGCGTGGTGTCGCTCACCGCCAGCACGCTCGCGTCGAGCTTCGCCTCATCGAGCAGCCCGGCGATCGCGCGCGCCTTGTGCGCATGCACGATCACCGCGCTCGCGCCGTCGCGCACCGCTTGCACGGCAAACGTGCTGCCGTCGAAGTTGTCACCCTGCAGGGCCACGAAGGCCGCGCCAGGAGAGGGCTTGCGCGAATCCGTGAACACGCCGTCGATCGCGCGCGTGCCCGTGCGCTCGATGCGCGCCGCCGACGCGAGGGCTGCCTCTGCCAGCGTGAAGCGCGCCGTCACTTGCCACCTCCGAGCCGCACCAGCGCCTGCGCCGCCTCGGCGCGATCGTCGAACGGGCGCTTCTCCGCGCCCACGATCTGCACCGATTCGTGACCCTTGCCCGCGATCAGCACCGCGTCGCCGGGCCGCGCGCACGCGAGCGCGAACTCGATCGCGGCGCGTCGATCCGGCTCGATGACAAAGCCGTCCTTGCCCGCCTTCGCGTCCGCGAGCGAGAGCTTCGCCCTGCCCGCCTTGATGAGCCCCGGCTCGATGTCCCCGAGGATCGCCTTCGGATCCTCCGTGCGCGGATTGTCGCTCGTGGCCACGCAGAGCTGCGCGCGCCGCCCCGCCGCCTCGCCCATCAGCGTCCGCTTGCCCTTGTCGCGATCGCCGCCGCAGCCGAACACGCAGATCGTCCGCGTCCCCGGCCCGCCCGCGCGCACGATCGCGTCCAGCACGCGTCCCAGCGCGTCGTCCGAGTGCGCGTAGTCCACCAGCACGATGCGCCCGTGCGGATCCATCACGCGCTCGAGCCGCCCCGGCGCGCCCTTCGCGTCCTTGGCCACGCGCGCGAGCAGGTTGAGCGGCAGCCCGCCGCCCGCGAGCAGCCCCAGCGCCGTCAGCAGGTTCTCCGCGTTGTGCGCGCCGATGAGCGGGCTCTCGATCTCGAAGCGCTCGCTCGGCGCATCCGGCGCGCCCACGTGCTGCTTGGCGCGCTCGGTGCGCAGGTGGAAGCGTAGACCCGTGAGCGAACACACGAGGCCCTCGCCCGCCAGCAGCGACGCGCCCCGCGGCGGCCGCGTCCCGCGCAGCGTGAAGCCGATCACGCGATGCCCGCGCTCGGCCAGCTCGTGCGCCAGGTGCTCCGTGCGCAGATCGTCGAGGTTCAGCACCGCGGGCGCGCTCTTGGGCAACAGCTCGCGGAACAGCCGCGCCTTCGCGTCGAAGTACGCGTCGAGCGTGCGGTGGTAGTCCAAGTGATCGCGCGTGAGATTGGTGAACGCCGCGCCCGCGAACACGCAGCCCGCCACGCGCTCCTGCGCCAGGGCATGGCTCGACACCTCGATCGCCGCCACGTCCACGCGCGCCTTCGCCATCGCCGAGAGCATCTCCTGCAGCTCGTGCGACTCGGGCGTGGTGTGCGAGGCCGCCTTCATGTGCCCCGGCCAGCGCTGCTCCACCGTGCCGATCACGCCCGCGCGCTCGCCCAGCGCCGCGGCCATCTGCTCGATGAGATACGTGGTCGTGGTCTTGCCGTTCGTGCCCGTCACGCCGAGCAGCTTGAACGCGCGCGACGGCTCGCCGTGGAACCGCGCCGCCGCGATCGCGAACGCCTTGCGCGCGTCCTTCGCCACCACGCACACGGCCGGCTTCACCTCGAGCTCGCGCTCGGCCAGCACCACCGCCGCGCCGTTCTGCACGGCCTGCGGAGCGAACTGCGCGCCGTCCGCGTTCACGCCCTTGAGGGCCGCGAAGAGCGCGCCCGGCTTCGCCCCGCGCGAATCCACCGACAGCGACGTCACATCGATCGCGCCCGCGCCCTGCGGCAGCGTCACGCCCTCACCTGGCGGAAACAGCTCGAGCAGCCTCACGGCAGCACCTCCCGCGACGCGAGCGGCTGCGGCTTCTTCACGTTCGGCGCCTGCGCGCGCACCGGCTTCTGCGCGGCCTTCGGCGTCTTGTCCTTGGCGGCCTGCGACTTCGCGGCCTGGATCTTCGCCAGCCTCGCCTTCTGCTTCTGCGCGAGCGCCTCCGCCTTCACCAGCGCGCGGTGCTCCTCTTGCGCCTGCGCGATGAGGTGCGCCGGCGTCACGCCCAACTGCCGCAGCGCCTCGCCCGCGATCGGCCCCCACGCGGGCGCGGCCACATCGCCGCCGTGCGTCTTCCCCTCGGGCTCGTCGATGGCCACCAGCACCGCCACGCGCGGCGCCTCCGCGGGCGCGAAGCCCAGGAAGCTCGCCAGCTTCTTGTCGTTGTACCCGCCGCGGATAGGGTCCACCTTCTGCGCCGTCCCCGTCTTGCCCGCCACGCGGAAATCAGCGATCGCGGCCTTGGTGCCCGTCCCCCGCTGCACAACCTCTTCGAGCATCGTCTGCACGCGCGCCGCCGTCTTCTCCGAGAGGACGCGCCGCACCTCCTCGCGGCCACGCGTGAGCAGCACCGTGCCGTCGCTCGCGACCACCTTCTGCACGAGGTACGGCTTGAGCAGGACGCCGCCATTGGCGATCGCGGCCATCGCCACCACCGTCTGCAGGCCCGTCGCCGACATGCCTTGGCCGAACGCGCTCGTCGCCACCGAGATGAGCGGCATGCGCTTCGGATCGCGCAGTTGCCCGCGACCCTCGCCCGGCAGACCCACGCCCGTGCGCTCGCCGAAGCCGAACGCGCGATAGCCCTCCATCAGCCTGTCCGCGCCCAGCCGCAGGCCGATCTTCGCGGCGCAGATGTTCGACGACTCGCGCAGCACATCGCTCGGGGTCGCCCAGCCCACCTTGTGCGTGTCGTGGATGGTGCGGCCCGCGATGCGCGCGATGCCGTTCTCGCAGAACATCGCCTCGTTGGGCTTGAGCTCGCCGTCCTCCATCGCGATCGCCATCATGAAGCTCTTGATGGTCGACCCCGGCTCGAGCTGATCCTGCACGCCGCGGTTCTTCCACACCAGCGGATCGCGGCCCGGCTTGTTCGCGTCGAACGACGGGCTCGACGCGAGCGACAGGATCGCGCCCGTCTGCACGTCCATCACCATCGCCCAGCCCGACGCCGCGTGCGAATCGCGCACGGCCTTCGCCAGCTCGCGCTCGGTCGTGAGCTGAATCGACGAATCGAGCGTCGTCGTCACCGTCGCGCCTGTGAGCTTGGTCGGATCCGGCGCGCCCTCGGTCATCACCATCGCGCCGCGCGCGTCGCGCACCGCCGGCACCGAGAGCACCTGGCCCTTCAAGTACTGCTCCAGCTCGCGCTCCAGGCCTTCCTGGCCCGCGTCCTCGCCCACGAAGCCCAGCACGTGGCCCGCCAGCTCGCGCTGCGGATAGTAGCGCTTGGGCTCCTTCACCAGCTCGACGCCGTCGAGGTTCAGCGCGCGCACCTTGTCGGCGACCTCCGCCTCCACCTTGCGCGCGAGCCACACGAAGCGCTTCTCGCCCGACAGCTTCTTCTCCAGCTTGTCCTTCGGCTGCCCGAGCGCATTCGCGAGCAGCGACGCCGCCTCACTGCGCGCGCGATCGTCCACGAACGACGCAGGGTCAGCGAAGATCGAATCCGTGTCCTGCGT
>JAFEBC010000747.1 GCA_018266095.1 Deltaproteobacteria bacterium | reverse complement strand
GCGGCTCGGGCGGCCGCGCGGGCCCCGTCGGCGATCGGCCCGCACCCGTCGGCGATCGGCCCGCACCCGTCGGCGATCGGCCTGCGCCCGTGGGGGGCCGCTGCGGCATCGTCGGCGACCGTCCGGGCGGCGCAGTCGGCGCTCGCTGCGGCGCGGTGGGCGAGCGGCCCTGCACGGGCATCGGCGGCGCCTGCGCAGGCAGCGGCTTGGCGAAGCTCTGGGTGCCCGAGGCGGTCGGCGCCTTCTTGGGCAGCGGCACGCGCGCCATCGCCTGATCCGTGGGCAGCATGTCCTCATTCGAGGTCATCGCGTCCGGATCGATCGGAAGCTGGCTCGGGCCCGTCCCTCGATTGGCCGGCGTGGGCGCGCGCCCCTGCCGCGTGGCCGCAGCCGCAGGTCCACCCAGCGTCGCCTCGTTGGCGCCCTCGTCGGGCGGCTGGTTGCGCGCGAGGAACAAGGGATCGCTCGTCGTGGCCGGATCGCCGCCCCAGAAGTGCGCGTTCTTGAGCAGCGGCTCCAGCCCCGCCAGCGCCGCGGTGGCGTCCGGATAGCGCTTCTCCTGCTCGCGCACCACGCAGCGCGCGAACCAAGCATCGAACCCCGCCGGCAGCGCAGGCGCGAGCTGCAGCTCGGTGGCCCGCTCCGACGCGCTCTCGATCGGCTCGAAAACGAGCTCGCGCATGAGCGCCGTGAAGTTCGCGCCGCGCTCGATGGCCCGCCAGTACGAGCGCCCCGTGAGCAGATGGAAGGCGATGAGCCCCAGCGCCCACACATCGGTCGCGGGCAGGATGTGTGCCGTCGTGTCCGACTGCTCGGGCGCCATCCAGCGCGGCGTGCCCACCGGCCGCGTGCCGTCGCCGCCGCCCTGGACCTCCTGCACCAGCTTGGCCACGCCGAAGTCCAGGATCTTCACCGTGAACGGCACGTCCTGCCGCCGCGAGGTGGCGATGAAGATGTTCTCGGGCTTGAGGTCGCGGTGCACGAGCCCCGCGCGGTGCGCCTCACCGAGCCCGTGACAGAGCTGGCGGAACACCTCGAGCACCTCGTCGGGCGCGAGCCGTCCCTGGCGCTTCATCCGCTGCGCCAGCTCCTCGCCGTCCAGCAGCTCCATCGCCAGCCACGGGATGCCCGTGTCGTCGTCGATGCCCGCGCTCACCACCTCGACCACGTGCTCGCTGCGGATGCGCGCGCCGACCCGCGCCTCCTGCTGGAAGCGCCCACGGCTCTCCGCGTCGCGCGCGAGCTGCGGGTGCATCACCTTGAGCGCCCGCTGCCGCCCCGTGGAGAGCTGCTCCACGAGGTACACCGAGCCCATGCCGCCGGCCGCCAAGGGCTTCAGCACGCGAAAGTCGCGCGCGAGCACCTGGCCAGCCTCGAGATGGGTCGGAGCGAGCATACGGGGACACTCTAGCAGGGTGCCGGATTCCAGGAAGATTCTGCCTCCGGTGGCCCCGCCCCGCTCTGGTGGCCCGCGCCGCCCCGCGCGTCCGACCGCTTGACGCCCGCCCGGACCTTGTCTAAGTCCCCGCGCGCCCATGCGTCCCAGCCTCCTCGAACACCTCTGCTGCCCTGCGTGCCGTGCCCCCCTGAAGCTCGGGGAGGTGAAGGTCGACGGCGGCTGGATCGAAGAGGGCTCGCTCACGTGCACCGGCTGCGCGCTCGTCTACGGCATCGAGTACGGCGTGCCGAACTTCGTCGAGCCGCGTGGCCGCGCCGACGTGCAGCAGACCACCAGCGGCTTCGCCCGCAACTGGAACGCGTTCAACGACATCATCCTCGAGGACGAGAAGCTCAACGACGAGCTCTTCCGCGACTGGATCCTGCCGATGGATCCCGAGGTGATGCGCGGCAAGATCGTCCTCGAGCCCGGCTGCGGCATGGGCCGCTGGCTGCGCGTCGCCGCGACCTACAGCCCCAAGATCCTGATCGGCCTCGATTATTCCGAGGTCGCCTACACCGCGGGCCGCAACACCAAGGACCTCGAGAACGTCCACGTCGTGCGCGCCGACATCCTGCGCATGCCGCTCAAGACCAAGATCGAGCTCACCTATTGCCTGGGCGTCGTGCACCACACGCCCGAGCCGTCGCGCACCTTCGACGCGCTGGTCGAGGCCATGAGCCCAGCCGGCGCGATGTGCGTGTGGGTCTACGGCAAGGAGAACAACGGCTGGATCCACAACTTCGTCACGCCCATGCGCGAGCACGTGACGAGCCGGCTGCCGCACGGGCTGCTCAACGTGATGTCGAAGGTGCTGGCCGCGCAGCTCTATCTGATGGCGGGCGCGTACAAACTCGGCCTCGAGAAGCTGGGCATGCCGTACGCGGACTACCTGCGCTACCTGCGCCGCTATCCGTTCCGCTACATGGAGCACATCGTCTACGACCACCTGGTGCCGCAGATCGCGCACTACCACTCGGGGCCAGAGCTCGAGGGGTGGGCCAAGAAGAACAAGCTCCAGTACCTGCTCTCGCCGCGGAACAACAACTCGTGGCGCCTGCACGTGGCGTGGTCGCAGGCGCAGTTGCCAGGGAAGGCCGAGCCCGCGGCGGGGCTGCGCGCCGAGGCTTGAGGTCCGCTCGATCACGTCCTGACCTGCTCGGCACAGCCGCGAGCCTGTCACTCGGAGCTCGATGCAGCGCGCGCTGAAGCTTCTCCAGACGACGCCCGGCCTGCTGGTGCTGATCGCGCTCCTGCGCTCGGCGGGCTTCGCCTTCGGTGTGCTGAACATCGACGAGTCCGACTACATGGTCTTCGGCGCGTCGATCCTGCGCGGCGAGATCCCGTACCGCGACCTGGGCGAGGTGAAGCCGCCCCTCGGCTACTACACCTGGGTGCCCGCGGGCCTCTTCGGCGGCATGCAGGCCTGGCCGATGCGCGTGGTGGGCGTGCTGTGGATCCTGGCCACCGCGCTCCTGTTGCGCGACGCCGTGCGCCGCTGGGCCAAGGACGAGCTCGCGGGCACTTGCGCGGCCGTGCTGTCGATCCTGGCGACGCTGTGCGAGGTCCCGTCGCTCGGCAACGAAGCGATGATGAACCTGCCGGCCGCGGCGGCGCTGTGGTGCTTCGTGCGCGCGCGGACGTCCCCCTCGCGCTCGCTCGCCTCGCGCTTGTTCGAGCTCCTGGCAGGCGCAGCCGTCGGCGTGGCGTCGCTCTACAAATTGCAGGCCGGCATCGAGGGCGCGGCGCTCGGGATCGCGGCGATCGCGGGCGCCATTTTGTATCGGTACAATGCTGAGATTGTACCAGTACATGTCTCGAATGGAGGGCCGTCGGCTCCTTCCTTTCCTGCCCGCCTGACTGAGGGGGCGCTTCGCGGCGCGCTCTTGAGCATCGGCTTCGTGCTGCCCTGGGCCATCGCCATGGGGGCTTACGCGGCCATCGGCGAGTGGTCGAGCTACGTGGACTGGGTGTTCACGCGCAGCTTCGCGTACGCAGGCCAAGGCGCGACGGGCGGCGGCCTCGGGCGCTTCGCGCAGTCGACCCTCTTGTGCGTGGGCGCGACCATCGTTCCCTGGACGCTCGCCGCGCGCGGTTCCTGGGCCGCGATCAAGTCGAAGCTCGCCGACCCCATCGCGCTCGCGGGCGTGCTCTTCGTCTGGCTCACCTGGCTCCCGGTGTCGGCGGGAGGGCGGTTCTACGAGCACTACTATCTGCAGTTCGCGCCCGCGCTGGCCCTGGTGGGCGCGCCCTGGGCCGCGGACCTCGTGCGGCGATTCGT
>JAFEBC010000746.1 GCA_018266095.1 Deltaproteobacteria bacterium | reverse complement strand
TGCTCGTCGCAGCGCGTGCGCGCAGGAGCGTCGAGCGTGACCTCGTGGCGCTCGACGAGGCGGGCGCGGGTCTTGCGGTCGCGCACGAGGTTGAGGCCCCGGTTCGTCACCGCGCGAAAGAGATACGGGAGGTCCACGCCTTCGCTTCCCCGGGTCAGCACTTCGACGAACACGGCCTGCACCACGTCCTCGGCGTCGAGGGTGTTCCCCAGGAGCCGCTCCGCCTTGCGCAACATCGCTGGGCCATAGCGCCGGTAGAGCTCCATCTAGCGACAGTGTCCCTTGTCCTTGCCTGCGTGCACACACGCCGCGACCTTGCCCTGCGGATCGAGGCTCTCGCCGGGACAGTCTGCGTCGGTCGCGCAGCGCCGGCCGTCGAACCAGCACACCGCGAAGTCGCCGCTGCCGTCGCAGGTGCCGCTCGCGCAGTCGCTGTCGTGGAAGCATGACGCGCCGCTCGCGGTGTGGCCCTTCTCGGGCCCGCAGATGGAGGGGACGATGAGCCACGCATAGTTGGAGCCCGGCGCCGCGATGGCCTGGCAGGTGTCGCCGCCGGTGCACGCGCTGTCGCTGCAGCAGGCCGAGCACATCGAGAAGCAGCAGATGCCGGAGCCACAGTCGGCGTTGTCGACGCAGCGATCGCCGAGGGCGCTCTGGGCGCGCGGGACGCAGGTCGCGTACATGCCCAGCGCGGTGCTGCCGACGCCGCAGGCGTGGTTCGCGTCGCAGTCGTGGTCGTCGTGGCAGGCGCCGCAAGAGGTGAGCGGAGAGGTGCTCGCGCCTTGGTAGGGGAACACGGCGGGGCCGCAGATGTGGCTCGAACACTGCGCGTCGGATTCGCAAGGGGCGACCAGCGGCCGATCGAGCTGTTCGGGAGGCGCGCCCGTGCAGTTCGAGCCGGTGGTCACGCGCAGCTCCGACAACACCGCGCGGCCTGCGCCGGCCTTGCTGAGGATGAAGCGCACGTTGGGGAACCAGCGCGGCGGCGTGATCGAGAACGTCACCGCCTGCCAGTGCGTCGCGGGCACCGGCGCCGTGAAGTCCAGCACCCCGTCGTCGCCGAAGTCCAGGGCCAGCGTGACGTTCGCGCCGTCGTCGATGTCGGTGATCATCTCGAAGGCGAGGCACTGCGGCGTCTGCAGGCCGGTCTCGGTGACGAGCTGCGAGATGCGCACGTCGCTGCCCACCAGCGACACGCCGGAGTCGTCCTCGTGCCAGGTGGGCACGCGCGCCACCGCGCCGCGATCGGTGGTCCACGCGCAGAGGTTCGCGCCGCACCAGAGGTCGAACGACGGGTCGCGCGTGAGCGAGGTCTCGCACGAGGACCAGCCCACCAGCAGCGGCGCGGCCAGGACCGCGATCGACACGAGCGAGCGTGACGTGTGGGCGCGCATCTAGAAGCTCCCCTTGAGGCCGAAGGACAGCACCGGGCCGCCGCTGTCGTGGCGGTCGCCGAGCAGGTTGGAGAGGGCCGGCGCGTAGACCACGCCGAGCTGCGAGAAGAAGCCGAAGCGGCGGCCGAACGGGAGCCACTCGAGTCCGGCCATCGCGCCGAGCTCGTAGCCGACGAAGGCCTCGCGCGAATCAGCGCCGGCGAAGGGGTCGCTGTAGTGCGTGAGGGAGAAGGAGAGGCCTGCGCCCACCTGCGCGTAGGGCGTGAGCAGCGCGTCCAGGAAGGGCCAGCCGGCGCGCGCGAAGACGCCCAGGCCGAAGCTCGACCAATTGAAGCGCGTGTACGTCGTGGCCGCGTCCTGCGCGCGAGACTCACGCGTGGCGCGCGCGGTCGAGAGCAGGTCCAAGCGCAGGTTCAGCGAGAGGTACGGATTGAGCGCGCGGCCGAACGCGGCGGTGAAGGCGGGGGCCGTGAGCGGCGCGGCGTCGTCGAAGCCGAACGTCTGCAGGCGCTGCGTGTACGCGTCGTTGCGCAGGCCGAGCACGTTGAGCGAGAGCTCCGCGGTCCAGGGCGCGCCAGGCGTGCGGTCGGCCTTGGCGGCGGCGTCCTCCAGCGGCACCGGCGTGCAGCGCGAGGGCTCGAGCGTCAGTGAGCTGCCGGCCTCCAGCGTCAGGGTGCAGCGGCGCGCGCCGTCCTCCGCCTTCACGAGCGCCACGTACTCTCCCGGCGGGAGCGCGAGCTGCACCGGCGCGCCCGCGGCCTTGCTGACCTCAGCGAGCACCGCACCAGACGCGCGCGCCTGCACCAGCACCTCGGCGCGCAGCTCTCGCGTCATGCCCAGCCGCGCGGTCGCGCGCGCGGGCCAGGTGAGCACCATCTCGCCGCGGCCCTTGAGCTCGTTCTCCAACGTCACGTGCTGGCGCCCCACCGCCGTCGCCGAGGTCGACGCGAGCGTGCGGTTGTAGGCGTAGCGATAGGCCTCCGAGAGCGTCACGCGGCCGTCGCCATCGGTGTCCGCTGCGCCGCGCAGCCCCGCGAGCAGGTGGTGCGTGAAGTACGACCCGCCCAGCGACGTCGACTCCTGCGAGAGCTCGCTGCCGGTGCTGCTGGCCAGGATGGCGGCGCCCGTCGAGTGCAGATCCGTGACGGAGTTGTAGGAGAAGTCGGCCGCGGGAAAGGCGCCCTTGATCGAGGAGATCGCGCCCGTCTGGCACGCGTCCAGCACCGCCAACGTCACCGTCGAGGGCATCGCCAGGAGGCGCTCGCGCAGCTCTGGTAGAGCGAGCTCGTCCAGGCCGAGCGAGAGCGCCGTCGCGCGCGCGTGGCCAGAATAGAAGAACGTGAACACCGTCTTGTCGCCGCGCTGCGCGTCCGTCGAGAGCTGCGCGCGGATCGAATCGAGCGCCTCCAGCATCTGCGCGCGCGACGGCGACAAGAGCAGCCGCACCTCGGGCCGCGCGTAGCCGCCGAGCTCGATCAGCACCTCGGCGAAGCGCCGCGCGTCGTCTTCGGCGAACTGCAGCGGGCTCTGGCCCAGGCCGCCGGGGTTGCTCCCGACCACGAGGGCCAGGTGTCGGGGCGCCGGCTCCTCGGCCCGCGCAGCCAGCGGGAGCGCGAGGAGGGCGGACATCAAGCTGGTCGCGAGCAGACGCACGGAGGCTCCCTGTCTTCGACAGCACGGCCGTCTCGATCGGCCATCTCACCATAGACACGCGAGCCCGGACTCGTGGGTACTTCGTGTGGACCGCCCGTGGGATCGACACACGGACCACGGAGCGGCGGCTCACAGATAGAGTGCGCCGCGGCATGTCCGTGACCGGCTTCACCACCCCGCTGCCGTGGTCTGAGCGCCTCACGCGTGCGCTCACGCATCGGCGGTTGCCGTGGCTCGCGGTCGCGCTGGGAGTGCTCTGCAACGCGCCCTCGTTGGGCACCGGCCTCGTCGCCGACGACTACATCCACGCGCTCCTCCTGCGGCACGTCCCGTCGCTCTCGCCAGCGCGCGGCCCGCTCGATCTCTTCCGCTTCGCCGACGGCGACGCCGCGCACGCCCAGGCGCTCCTCGACGACGGCGAGTTCCCTTGGTCCGCGAGCCGCACGGTGCGCTTCTCGTTCTGGCGGCCCCTGACCGCGCTGACGCACGCGCTCGACTACGCGCTGTGGCCGGACTCGCCGGCCCTGATGCACGCGCAGAACCTCCTCTGGTTCGCGCTGGCGCTGCTCCTCGTCGCGCTCGTGTATCGGCGCCTCTTCCGTGAGCACGCCGACGCGGCCCTCGCCGCAGCTCTCTCGGGCCTCGCGCTCCTCCTCTTCGCGCTCGACGACGCGCACGGCCCCGCCGTCGGTTGGATCGCGAATCGCAACGCGCTCATCGCGCTCGCCTGCGCGTCGCCGGTGTTGCTGCTGCACGAACACGCGCGCCGGACGCGATCCCGTCTCGCCGCGGTCGCCGCCCCGGTGGCGCTCCTCGTCGCGCTGCTCGCTGGCGAAGCCTCTCTCGCGATCGTGGCGTACCTCGGCGCCTACGCGCTGCACCTGGAGCGCGCGTCCGTTCGCGCGCGCGTCCTCTCGCTCACCCCGTACCTGTGCGTGGTCGCGCTCTGGCGGGTCGTGTACGGACACCTCGGCTACGGCGTCTCGGGCTCCGGCGTCTACCTCGATCCCGCCTCGCAGCCGCGCGCCTTCTTTCTCGCCTCGCTCACGCGCTTGCCGCTGCTCCTCCTCGGGCAATTCGGCGCCCCCTGGTCGGACTTCGCCACGCTCTACCCGCTCGTCAACGCGTGGCTCCTGCCGCTGATGATCGCGGTCGCCGTCGCCGCGATCGCTTTTCTGCTCTTCGCGCTCTGGCCGCTCCTGCGCGCCGACCGCCTCGCGCGCTTCTTCGCCACCGGCTGCCTCCTGTCGCTCGTGCCCGTGTGCGCGACGTTCCCCAGCGACCGCTTGCTCGTGTTCGCGGGCGTGGGCGCGATGGGCCTCGTGGCGCAGGCGCTCGCCTTCCGCGCCGGCCGCGCCCTGAAGATCGCCAGCGCCTACTTCGTGATCTGCCACCTCGTGCTCGCGCCGCTCCTCTTGCCGGTGCGCTCGCGCTCGATGGACACGATCCAGGCGATGGTCTCGCTCGCCGACGACACGCTCCCGAGAGAGCCTTGGATCGCCGGCAAGACCCTCGTGCTGCTCGACCCGCCGAGCGAGCTCTTCGGCGCCTTCCTCGCGCCCATGCGCGCCGCGCGTGGTGTGCCCGCGCCGGCCCGCTGGCGCCTCCTCTCGGCGAGCGAGTCCGCGCTCGAGGTCACGCGCACCGCCGCGAACACGCTGCTCCTGCGTCCAGCGCGCGGCTTCTTGGAGCAGGAGTCGTCGCGCCTCTTGCGCAGCCTCGACGCGCCCTTCCACGCAGGCGAGGTGATCTCGCTCGCCGGCCTCACCATCACCATCGTGGACGTGCTCCCTGACGGCCGCCCGCACACCGTGTCCTTCGCCTTCGATCGGGCGCTCGACGACGCCAGCCTCCTGTGGCGCCACTGGACCGACGCGGGCTACGCGCCGTGGACGCTCCCGGCCCTCGGCGAACACGTCACGCTCCCCGCGCACGACGTGTGGTCTGCCGCGCGCGTCGCCGTCGAGCGGCAGAGGCGCCAGGCGAGACCTTGACCGCACTGTACATTTGTGCAGAGTCGCATCCTCCTGTTGTCGACGTGTTGACGCACCGCGTTCGCTGCTACCGATCAGGGGCGCCTCCGTCGCAGAGGCCCCGAGGTGTGCGTTGGACCGTAGCTTGCCTTCAGATTGGCCGCTCCCGGGACGCATCGATCTCGCGCGCCACGATCTCCCGCACCCTTCGTCGACGACCGAGTGGTGGTACCTCAACGCGCACGTCGAGCTCGCGGCAGGACGCGAGGCCTCGCTCTTCGCCGCGTTCTTCCGCATCCTCTCGGGGAAGGACGCGCAGGGCCTCCCGACGTATGCGCACTCGGTGGCCTGGGCGCTCTCGGATCCGCGCGGCGGCGTCTACGCCTCTGATTCGCGCGTCGACGCGCAGGCACCTCGCCTCGGGCTCGAGCGCATCAAGAACGGCCGCGGCTCTCGCGACCCGCGGCTCAATCGCGCCATCTCCGAGCTGCTCGAGCAGGGGCGCGTCCCTGCTCCCGATCGCGTCTTCGACGGCCCGGTCGCGCTGGCCGGCGATCGCCTCGGGCTCGACTTCGGCGGGCTGCTCTTCTCCTCGCAGGGAGACGGCACCTATCGCCTCTCCCTGCGCGACCACGGCGGACAGAACGGCTGCGAGCTCGTCTTCGCGCCCGAGAAGCCGGCGATCCGCCACGGCGACGACGGCGTCGTCCACGGACCCGATGGCGAGGAGATGTTCTACTACTTCCTCCCTCGTTGCCGCGTGAAGGGCGAGGTCACGCTCGCGGGAGAGCACCTCGGTGTCGTGCGCGGTCAGGGCTGGTACGACCACGAGTTCGGCAGGCCCGCCAGCGACGCGGGCGCCGGCGCCATCGCGTACGATCCACAGGGACCGAAGTTCGAGCGCACCGAGGTCGCGTGGAACTGGCTCGCGGCGCAGCTCGACGACGGCACCGACGTGTCCGCGTACGCGCTGGTGCGCAACAGCGACGGCAAGGTGCTGCAGCAGTGCGCCGTGGTCGTCGATCCCAAGGGCGAGCGCGCGGCGTTCCACGAGCTCACCCTCACGCCGGAGCGGCCCTGGCGCAGCATCCGCACCTTCCACGACTACCCGACGCAGTGGACGCTCGCGGTGCCGCGCGCAGGCCTGTCGCTCGTCCTGTCCGCGAGCTTCGCCGATCAGGAGTTCGTCACCGTCATCTCCAAGACCGCGTTCTGGGAGGGCCGCTGCGCCGTGCTCGGCGCGCTGCACGGCAAGTCGCTGCGCGGGCTCGCGTACGTGGAGCGCTCGGGCTTCGCGCCCATCCCGGACCTCGACTCCTTCTTCTCCGCGGTGGGCGAGGAGGTCCGCGCCGCCGTCGCGCGCACGCTGCCGCTGGAGCTGTCGCAGGCGCACGCGCAGGAGCTGATCGCGTCCAAGGATCGCCCGCAGTACATGGACGGCGTCGACACCACGCAGCTCTCGCGTGCGCTGCTCGCGCCCATCCGCGAGGTCACCGATCGCGGCGGCAAGTCGTGGCGCTCGTACGCCGCGCTCGCGTGCTGCGAGGTGGTCGGCGGCGATTCGCGGCGCTTCTCCAAGTGGCTGGCGATGCCGGAGCTCCTGCACGTGGGCTCGCTCATCGTCGACGACGTGGAGGACCGCTCCACCGTGCGCCGCGGCGGCCCGGCCGCGCACCTCGTGTACGGCGAACCGATCGCCATCAACGCGGGCACGGCCGCCTACTTCCTCACGCAGCACCTGCTCGTCGGCAGCGGCGTGGAGCTGACCGCCGAGCGCAAGCTGCGTCTGTACGATCTGTACTTCGAGGCCATGCGCGCCGGACACGCGGGCCAGGCGCTCGATCTCGACGGCCTCGGCGCGGCGATGCCCGAGGTGGTCGAGCGCGGTGACGGCGCGACGCTGGAGCGCCGCATCCTCGCCACGCACCGGCTCAAGACGGCAGCGCCCGCGGCCTCGCTCGCGCGCATGGGCGCGGTGGCCGGCGGCGGCACGGACGCGCAGATCGACGCGGTGGGACGCTTCTTCGAGGCGCTCGGGCTCGCCTTCCAGATCGTCGACGACATCCTGAACCTGCGCGGCTTCAGGGGCGGCCTCAAGACGCGCGCCGAGGACATCACCAACGGCGTCGTCACGCTGCCCATCGCCCGCGCCATGTCGCGCTTGGGGCCCGAGCAGCGCCGCGAGCTGTGGCGCGTGCTGCAAGCGAAGACCACGGACGCGCAGGTGCTCTCCGGCGCGGTGGAGCTGCTCGAATCGTGCGGCGCGGTGCAGTCGTGCGCCGACGACGCGCGCGCGCTGGTGGAGGAGGCGTGGCAGCGCGCAGAGCCCTTGCTCTCGGATTCGCTCTCCAAGGTGATGCTGCGCGCGTTCGGCTGGTACGTGCTCGAACGGCACTACTAGCTTCATTCAGCGCGCGAGCCCCTTCTCGAACCAGTGCGCCGCGAAGCGGTTGTCGTTGTACGGCGCGATCTCGCGATAGCCCGCGGAGCGATAGAGGCCCAGGGCCTCGCTCAGGTGGCTCGAGGTGTCGAGCTTGAGCACGCGGAGCTTGAGCTTCCCGGCCTCGTGCTCGAGCGCCTGCAGCAGGCGCCGCCCCGCGCCGCGCCCGCGCAGCTCCGGGTGGATCCACATGCGCTTCACCTCTCCCACGCCAGGCTCCAGCGTCTTGAGCGCGCCGCACCCCCGCGGCCGCCCGCCGCACCGCACCAGCAGGAACACGCCGCGCGGCGGCCGCATCTCCTCGGGATCCGCGCTCACGCTCTGCGAGGGATCAAAGCCGAAGCGGCGCGCCAGCTCCGCGAAGTAGCCGTTCAGGCACGCCTGCGCCTGCGGGCTCTCCGGCCGCTCGCGCGCGATCACGAAGTCGTCGTCGAGCAGCCGCTGGATCTCGATCATCGCGGACTGGAGCTTGCGCTGCTGCGCGCCGTCGAGCCGGGCGGTGAGCCGCTGCACGATGGCGATCGACCGCTCGTCGAGCAGCGCGAGCCGCTGCCGGCCCTTCGCGGTGAGCACGATCGGCTTCCTGCGCGCGTCCTCGGCGCCGCGGACGCGGGTGATGAGCCGGGCGCTCTCCAGCTCTGCGAGCCGCCGGCTGACATAGCCGCGATCGAGAGAGAGATAGGCCTGCAGCGCGCGCGCCTCCACCGGCGCGAGCTGACCGATCTCGAAGAGCACGCGGGCCTGGCCGAGCGTGAGGCCGGTGCGCAGGTGCTGCTCGCCGAGCACGCCCACGACGCGCGTGTAGAAGCGGTTGAAGGTGCGGACGGTGGAGACGAGCTCGGACATGGGGGCGAAGATAGTTGACCCGAGTCAACGAATCAACGCACGAAGGCCCGGGAGCGCTCCCAGGCCCTCGCTCACCGCGCTCCGTGGATGCCGTGCGCTACTGGTACGGACCGAGCACCGGCCCGCCGCCCACGGCGACATAGCCCGCAGGTGCAGTGCCCGTCGCCGTGCAGGCCGCCAGCGCCGCTGCGGCCGCCGCGTTCGCCGCCTGGAGGCTCGCCGCCGACGAGCTTACCGGTACGGTCACGGGCTGGCACGACCACGCCTTGTGCCCGTT
>JAFEBC010000745.1 GCA_018266095.1 Deltaproteobacteria bacterium | reverse complement strand
GGTGCGGCACCGAGGGCACGAGCGTCATGCCCGTCGCCGCGCCCACCCCGCCCACCCAGGAGCTGACGATGATGTTCGAGGCCTCCGCCAGCGCCGACGAGTAGATCGCGCTCTGCGTGTCGAGCGGCGTTCCCAGGAGCAGCCCCGCCATGAGCGTCGCGCCCTCCACCGTGAAGTGGATGAGCTGCCGCATGCGCGCCCCGCCCTCGATGGTGAAGTGCACCGCGAAGCTCGGCGCGCCCGGCTGGCCCAGGACCTTGTCGATGGCGCCCTTGGTGGCGACGTGCGCGCGCGGCGTCGTGCCCTCGACGCTCGTGCCCAGGAGCTGACCCAAGGAGCGCACCGCGTCGGCCGCGCCCAGGCCCGCGAGCTGCCGGAGCGAATCGATCTGCGAGCCCGACAGCCGGCTCGGCGAGAGGAGGCGCGTCATCGGCCGCTCCCGGCAGCGCTGTGCGCGCGCCCGTCACCGTGACCGGCCCCGTGCTCGGTGTGATCATTGGCCGCCTCGACCCGCGGCGGCAGGGGCGCCATCCCGCGCACGCCCGCCATCTCGGACAGGCTGCGCGGATCGAGCACCAGGAGAGGCCTCCCGCTCCCGAGCACGGCCACGCCCGCGAGCCCAGCCACGCGGTCGAGCGGCGGGAACAGCGGCTTGACCACCGCCTCCTCCTGCCCCACCAGGCGATCCACGGCGAGCGCGAAGGTCGTGCCGTCCACCTCCAGCACCACGAACGGCCGCGGCCCCGGCGGCGCCAGCGACGGCAGGCCGAACAGCTTGGCGAGGCCATACGCGTGCACCCACTGCCCGCCCACGATCACGCTGCGCGACTCGAAGCCCTCGCCGCCCCGCGCCGACAAATCGTACTCGGTGGTCAGGAGCACGCGCGGCACGGGCAGGCCGTACAGCTCGCCGCCCACCTGCACGAGCAGGAGGTTCGACATCGACACCGAGCGCGGCAGCTCCAGGGAGAACCGCGTGCCCTTCCCGCGCCAGCTCGCCACCGAGAGCTTCCCGCCCAGGGACTCGATCGCCCGCTGCACGGCATCCAGGCCCACGCCGCGGCCCGAGATCTCGTCGGCCTCCGCGCGCGTCGACACGCCCGAGAGGAACGCCAGCTCGTGCGCCTCGTCGTCCGACATCGCCGCCGCCTGCTCGGCCGTGAGCTTGCCCGCGGCCACCGCGCGATCCTTGAGGCCCTGCGCGTCGAACCCGCGCCCGTCGTCCTCGAGCTGCACCACCACGCGATCGCGCTCGCGCCGCGCCGCCAGCGACAGCTTCCCGCGCGCCGGCTTGCCCGCCTCCTCGCGCAGCGCCTTGGTCTCGAGGCCGTGGTCCACCGCGTTGCGCACCAGGTGCGAGAGCGGGTCGCCCAGCGCCTCGATCACCGCGCGATCCAGCTCGACGTCCGCGCCCGCGATCTCGAAGTCCACCTCTTTGCCCAGCTTGTGCGCCAGGTCGCGCACCGCGCGCGGCAAGCGCTCAGTCAAGAGCGAGAACGGCACGAGGCGCGCGTTCACCACCTTGTTGTGCAGCTCGCGGGCCTGCCGCCGCAGGCGATCGATCTCGTGCTCGAAGGCCGTCCCTGTGTTCTCCGGCAGCCGCCGCGCGCCCTCACGCAGGCGCGAGATGCCGCCCAGCACCTCGCCCGCCGCCTCGAGCAATTGGTCCAAGAGCTCGGCCTTCACGCGCACCGTCGCGTCCGCGCGCAGCTCGGCCTCCGGCACCCGCGGCTGATCGTTGCGCACCGGCGGCGGCGGGGTCACCGGCGCCTCGCGCACCGGCTCGGGCGGCACCACCTTGCCCCCGGCCTCGCTCGTGATCTCGACCGACTCCACCTCGGGCACCGAGAGGCACACCGCGCGGATCTCGTCCGCCGCCTTGTCGCTCGCGAGCTGCGCCACGATGCGCGCGCCGCCCTTGGTCTGCATGAGCTGCGCGGGCGTCGGGTCCATCTCGATGAGCGTCCCGAGGCCCTTGAGCTTGCGCTGCACGATCATCGCCCGCGCACCCGGCGCCGCGCACTTCTGCGACAGCGTCACCACCACCTCCAGCCGGGGCAGCGACGGATCGACCACCACCTTCGCCGCCTCTGGCGCGGCCTTCTTCTCCGGCAGCGCCGCTTCCGCCAGCGCGCTCGCGAGGCTGGTGAGCTTCTTGACCACCGGCGGCGTCTCCGGCAGGTCCGCCTGCGGCACGAACAGCGCGCCCGGCTCGATGAGCTTGCCCGCCTCGCGCACGAGCCGCGTCAGCGTGTCCGAGGCCTCGAGCAGCGCGTCCACGTGCGTCCGCTGCGGCAAGGTCTTGCCTGAGGTGAGCCGCCCGATGAGCGCCTCGGCCGCGTGCGACACGTCGACGATGTCCGTCAGCCCCAGCGTCGCCGCGCTGCCCTTGACCGAGTGCACGCGCCGGAACACCGACGCCCACAGGTCGACCGCCGCGGCCTCCTTCGCGCTCTCCAGACGCACCAGCTCGCCCTGGAGCAGCTCGAGCTGCTCCTTCGCCTCACCGACAAAGAGCGCGAGGTACTTGCGTTCAGGCGCGTCGACCATTGCGCAGAGCCCTCCTTTGTGAAGCGGAGGGCCTACTCGCCCAGCACCTTCTTGACGACCGCCAGGACATCCTCGCCGCGGAACGGCTTGACGATGAAGTCGGTCGCGCCAGCCTCGATCGCCTCCATCACCAGCGATTCCTGGCCGAGCGCCGAGCACATGATCACCACCGCGCCGGGATCGAGCTGCACGATCTCCCGCGTCGCGTCGATGCCGCTCTTGTAGGGCATGACGATGTCCATGGTGACCAGGTCCGGCTTGATCTCGCGGAACAGATTGACTGCCTGCACGCCGTCATCCGCCTCGCCCGCCACCGTGAAGCCAGCGGTCGAGAAGATGTCGCGCAGCGTATTCCGCATGAAGAGTGCATCGTCGACGATGAGCACGCGCTTGCCAGGCATCTCGCTTACGCCTCCACCAGGTTGTCGATCGCCCGCGACAATAGCTCGGGGTCGATCAGCTTCACCGGTCCCTCGGTGAGGTTGAACTGCGAGAGCACAGCCCCTTGGCGCTCCGGCAGCACGGAAACCTCATCGGGCAGGGATTCGATGCCATGGACCTCTGCGACATACAAGCCTACTTCACCTCGTGTCCTTTGAAGCAATACCACGCGTCCCTCAGGACGTGCTGGCCTCGCTTTCATGCCCACGAGCGGCCCCAAGTCAATCACACATGCGACGCGTCCGCCTTGATTCATCACACCCAGGAGCGCGGGCGGGGCCCGGGGAACCCGAGCCATGGCGGACACTTCCGTCACGCGCCGCACCGCCGACAAGGGCAGCGCGAACCTCTGTCCTCCGTGCTGGCAGATGACGGCGCGATGCATTCGTTACTCCAGCTTGAAGCGCGAGACGATGCTCTGCAGCTCGACGGACATGTTGTTCAGCTCCAGGGCCGCGCTGGTCATCGACGCGGTGGTGCCCGTCTGTTCACGAACGGCCTTGAGGACCTCCTCGGTGCTGCGCGCGTTGCCGCTCGCGACCTTGGAAATTTCTCCGATCGACACGACCATCTCGGCCGAGCTGGCGAGCTGCTCCTTGGCCGCCACCGACACCGCCGTCACCCGCTCGGCGCCGACGCTCGACGCGCGCACGATCTCCTCGAGCGAGAGGATGATCTGCGCCAGGTCCTCGCGGCCCTGACCGAGCTCGTCGATGCCCTCCTTCATGGCCGCCACCGCGTGCTGGCTGCGCTGGCTGATCTCGTGCGCGAGCCGGCTGATCTGCTCGGCGCTGCGGCCTGCGCTCTCAGCGAGCTTGCGCACCTCGTCGGCCACCACGGCGAAGCCGCGGCCATACTCACCGGCGCGCGCGGCCTCGATGGCGGCGTTCAAGGCGAGCAGGTTCGTCTGCTGGGCGACGCCGGTGATCGCGACCACGATCTTGCTGATCTCCTGCGTCTTCTCGCCGAAGGCGAACACCGTCTCGGAGGCCGCTTCGATCTCCGCGAACACCTTCTTGATCTTCTCCGCCGCGAGCTGCGCCGACGCGCCGCCCGACTGCGCCGCCGTGCTCGTGGACTTGGCCGTGTCGGCCGCCTCGTTGGCGATGGAGGACGACTTCTGGATCGAGATCGAGATCTGCGCCATCAGCGCCGACGCGCGCTCGACGAGCTGAAGCTGCAGCGCCGCGCCCTGCCCGATCTGCGCCATCGAGGCCGAGATGTTCTCGCTGCCGGCGCTCACGTTCGCCGACGACTCCTGCATGCCGTCCGCGGAGTCGGCCACCGAGCGCGCCGTGCGCTGGATGCGGCTCACCAGCTCGCGCAGGTTCTCCTGCATGTGCGAGATGGCGAGCGTCAGGTCGTCCACCTCGTCCAGGCCGAGCACGCTGTTGCGCTCGACGGGCAAGGGCTTGGAGAGGTCGCCGCGCGAGATCTCGTCGGCGCTGCGATTGAGCCGCACGATGCGGTTGGCCACCTGCTTGAGCGCGAGCGCCACCACCACGGCGACCAGGAGCCCGAGCAGGGCGCCGACGAACGCGTGCCCGCCCTCCATGCGCTCGCGGATCATCTCGTACGCCAGCACCGCCGAGAGCACGCACCAGAGCGTCAGATCGCCCAGGAGGATCTTGAGGAAGAGCCCGGCGCGCCGGATCTCGCTGGCCTGCCGCGCGGCCGGGGGCGCCTGCGTGCGCGGCACCGGCGGCATCGAGGGCCTGGACGGGTTGGGGATGGCGCGGAAGCTGTCGATGGGCGAGAGCGAGCGAGACCCACCCTCGCCCAGAGGCGGCGAGTCGGGTCCGAGATCCTGAGCAGGCGTCGCCATCTCGATCACTCTATCCCGGCTTGGCTAGCGGGCAAGTGCGCGTCTGCCTTATGTCGAGATCGTCACACACCTTCCCCCACAGGGGCCCCGCGGGGCCTACCCGGCTTGCGCGGGGAGGGCTCGCCGGGGAACACTCCCGCTTCCTCCGATGGTCCGACCCGACCCCAAAGCGTCACCGCTCGTCACGCCCGGCACCGATCTCGACGAGCGCGCGCGCCGCGTGCTGTCGGCGGTGGTGCAGGACCACATCGGCGACGGCGCGCCCGTGGGCAGCGTGGCCATCGCCAAGCGGCCCGAGCTCGAGGTCAGCTCGGCCACCGTGCGCGCGGTGATGGCCGATCTCGAGGCGCTCGGCTACCTGGAGAAGCCGCACACCAGCGCCGGCCGCGTGCCCACGCCGCGCGGCTATCGATATTACGTGGACGCGCTCCTGCACCTGCAGGCGCCCAAGGCGCAGGAGAAGGAGCTCATCGAGAAGCGCGCGCAGGAGTCGCAGGACCAGGGCGCGATGGGGATGATCGCGGAGACGACCCGGCTCCTCCATTCGATGACCCGGCACGCGAGCGTCCTCACCTTGCCGCGCGCCGACACCGACCGCATCGCGCGCATCGAGTTCGTCTCCTTGCGCGAGGGGCGCGTGCTGGTGGTGCTGGTGACCCGCTCGGGCGCCGTGCAGAACCGCTTGCTCGCGCCGGTCGCGGGCCAGCGGCCGCTCTCGCCCTCCGAGCTCACGCAGGGGATGAACTGGCTCAATCAGCTCCTGGGCGACCTCACGCTCAGCGAGGCCCGCGCGCGGCTCGATCAGGAGCTGCTGCGCGACCGGGCGCTCTTGCAGGAGACGCAGGCGCGGGCGCTGGCCCTGGGCGCGCAGGCCGTGCACGTGAGCGAGGGCGGGCCGGAGGTGCGCATCGAGGGCCAGTCGTCGCTCCTGGAGGAGCCGGCCTGGTTCGCGGACGTGACCAAGGTGCGCGCGCTCTTCCGCGCCCTCGAGGAGAAGCAGGGCGTCGTCGACGTGCTCGATCGCGTTCAGCGGGCGCAGGGCCTCACCATCTTCATCGGCAAGGAGAGCGGCATCGCCGGCGAGGACATCTCCGTGGTCGCGGCCCCGTACCGCGGCGCGGGCGACGTGGTCGGCGCCTTGGGCGTCCTCGGCCCCACGCGCATGGACTACGCGCGCGTCATCCCGCTCGTCGAGTTCACCGCGCGCACCGTCGGCCTGGCGCTCGGCGGCGCGCTGGGTGGGGATCCATGACGCGCCTGCCGGACTTCGCCGCCCGGCCGCTCACCGAACGCAGGCTGCTCACGCGCCTCGTGGTCGCGTGCGCGGCCTCGTACGCCGGCTTCTTCACGCTCGTGCGCGCGCTGCCCACGCTCGGCCTGGGCCGCGAGGGCGCCTTCTACCTGGTCGCCATCGTCATCCAGCTCGCGCCCACCGTCCTCTGCCTCTGGCGCGCGGCGCGCGAATCGGGCCGTCCGCGGCGCATGTTCCTGCTCGCGGGCCTGGCGCAGGCGGCCATGACCGCGTCCACCATCGGCTACGCGGTGAGCCTCTTGTGGCTCACGCCGGCCACGGTCTCCCCCGAGCAGGCGATGAGCCGCTTCCTCCTGGGCGACATCCCCTCCGTGCTCTCGGTGCCGCTCCTGCTCGCGGCCGCCCTCGCCCTCCCCCGCGCCTCCGAGCGCGCCTGGGGCAGCCTGCGCGACGCCGTCGACGGCCTGATGGTGGCGTTCGGCTTCTTCCTCTCGGCCTGGCCCTTCCTCTTGCGTCCGCTGCTGCACGACGGACTCGCCGCGGGCCGCCAGACCTACTCGGTGCTCTCCTCCTTCGGCGACGTGGCGCTGTTGGGCACGCTCGCCTTCGTGGCGGCGCGGCCCTCGCGCACGCCCTGGCCGGGCGCGGCGATCACGGGCGTCGGCCTCGGCCTCACCGCCCTCGCAGGCCTCGCCCAGTGGATCCAGTACGTGCACCCCTCGCTCGGGCAGATCGCGCCCGTCGTGGACCCGCTCTTCGTCCTCGCCTCGGCCACCATGTCGGCGGGCGCCCTGCAACTGCGGCCCGTGGAGAAGGGCCCGTTCGGCCAGCGCTGGGACAAGTGGCTCCTTGATCTCGCCCAGGTGCTGCGCGCGCTCCCGCTCACGGCCGCCGCGCTGGCGATGGTGCTCTTCCTGGTCGCCTCGACCGCGCCCTTCGACTCCTTGATGGGCCTGCTCCTCCTCGGCATCGCCGTGCTGGTCGTGCTCGGCGATCAGCTCGCCCTGCGCGAGGTGCGCGGCCTCACCAACGAGCTGCAGCGCGACAACGAGGCCCTCCAGCGCGCGCAGGTCGAGATCGCGCGCCTGAACCTCGCCTTGGGCGAGCAGGTGCAGCGCCTGGAGCAGACCAACCGCGAGCTGGAGTCGTTCTCGCACTCGGTGTCGCACGACCTGCGGGCTCCCCTGCGCGCCATCGACGGCTTCGCCCGCGCGCTCGACGAGGACCACGGCGAGACCCTCGGCGCCGACGGCCGCTTCGCCCTCTCGCGCATCCGCGCCGGCAGCCAGCGCCTGGGCCAGATCATCAACGACCTGTTGTCCCTCTCGCGCATGTCCCGCGGGCCCTTGAAGCGCGCGCCCATCGACGTGTCCGCGCTCGCGCAACAGGTCGCCGAGGCCTTGCAGAAGTCGGCGCCCGCGCGCACGATCGAGTGGGTGATCGCGCCCGGCCTCGCCGTCGAAGGCGACCCCGGCCTCATCCGGCTCCTGCTCGAGAACCTGCTCGGAAACGCCTGGAAATACAGCAGCAAGAAGCCCCGCGCGCGCATCGAGTTGGGCGTGCGCGACGATCCCCGCGGCCGCACCTTCTTCGTCCGGGACGACGGCGCCGGCTTCGACATGGCCTACGCCGGCAAGCTCTTCAAGCCCTTCGAGCGCCTGCACGCGCAGAGCGACTTCGAGGGCACCGGCATCGGCCTCGCCACCGTCCAGCGCATCGTCCTGCGGCACGGCGGCCGCATCTGGGCGGAGGCAGCCCCGGGCCAGGGCGCCACCTTCTCTTTCACCCTGGCTTGAGGCACTGTCATCCCGTGGACGCGCACGCGCCAGGCCCCATCCTGCTCGTCGAAGACAACCCCGACGACGTGGCGCTCACGCTGCGCGCCCTCAAGAAGAACAAGATCGAGAACGCGGTCGTGGTCGCCAAGGACGGCGTCGAGGCGCTGGACTTCCTCTTCTCCACCGGCCCGCACTCGGGCCGCGATCCCGAGCCGCCCGCGCTGATGCTGCTCGACCTGAAGCTGCCGCGCGTGGACGGCCTGGAGGTGCTGCAGCGCATGCGCCAGGATCCGCGCACCCGCCTCTTGCGCGTCGTCGTGCTCACCACCTCCGCCGAGGACAGGGACATCCAGCGCGCCTACGAATTGGGCGCGACGAGCTACGTGTGCAAGCCGGTCGACTTCGATCTCTTCCTCACCGCCATGGGCGCGCTCGGCCGCTACTGGCTCGAGCTCAACGTGCCGCCGCCTGCGGCTTGAGGGAACGTCGCGATGGCCGAGCCGCTCAACGTCCTCGTGATCGAGGACACCGCCGACGACGCAGAGCTCCTGGTGCGCCAGCTCAGGCGCGCCGGGTTCGACGTGAAGTTCCAGCGCGTCGAGAGCGCCACCCAGCTCGCGGCGGCCCTGAGCTCGGGCCCCTTCGACGTGGTCATCTCCGACTACGTCCTGCCCGGCTTCTCCTGCGCCGAGGCCATCCGCATGGTGCGCAAGGCCGATCCCGAGGTGCCCTTCCTCGTGCTCTCGGGCACGCAGGGCGAGGAGACCGCCGTCGAGGTCATGCGCGCGGGCGCCCACGACTACCTCGTGAAGCAGAACCTGCACCGCCTGGGCCCCGCCGTGCAGCGCGAGCTCAAGGAGGCGCAAGGGCGCAAGGACAAGAAGAAGCTCGAGCAGCAGCTCATCCAGGCCCAGAAGCTCGAGGCCATCGGCACGCTCGCGGGCGGCGTAGCGCACGACTTCAACAACGTCCTCTCCGGCATCCTGGGCAACGCCGAGCTCGCGCGCGACGAGCTCAAGGATCACGCCGCGAGCCCGTACCTCGAGCACATCGTCGCCGCCGGCCGCCGCGCGCAGGACCTGGTGCGGCAGATCCTGAGCTTCTCGCGCCACTCCGAGCCGCGCAGGGAGAACGTGCAGCTCGGGAGCGTCATCCAGGAGGCCCTGAAGCTCCTGCGCGTGACCATCCCGCGCCAGATCGAGCTGGCCGCGGAGCTCCCGCCCGAGATGCCGGCGGTGTTCGCGGACCCGGGCCAGGTCCATCAAGTCTTGATGAATCTGTGCACCAACGCCGCGCACGCCATCGGCCACGCGCCCGGGCGCATCGTGGCCAGGCTCACCGACGAGGCCGCGCCGCAGGGCCTCGCGCACACGCGCCCGCCGCTGCCGCAGGGACGCTACGTGCGCCTCTCGGTGTCGGACACGGGCGCGGGCATGGATCCGCAGACGCTCGCGCGCATCTTCGAGCCGTTCTTCACCACCAAGGCGCCGGGCCAGGGCACCGGCCTCGGCCTGCAGGTGGTGGACAACATCGTCCGCACGCACCACGCCGGCCTCAAGGTCGAGAGCACGAAGGGCGCGGGCACGACCTTCCACGTGTACTTCCCCGTGCGCGCGGGCCAGGCCGACGCGCCCTCGACGCTGCTCGAGGACGCGCCGCCGCGCGGCAAGGGCGAGCGGCTCCTCCTGGTCGACGACGAGGAGACCGTGCTCTGGGTGGCGCAGCGCATGCTGGTGCGCCTGGGCTACACGGTGACCTGCTTCCCCGACGCCGCCGACGCGCTCACTGCCTTCACGCGCGAGCCGCAGAAGTTCGACGCGCTGGTGACCGATCTGGCCCTCCCGCGCATGAGCGGCACAGAGCTCGTGCGCGCGCTCCATCAAGTGAGGCCGGGCCTGCCGTTCGCGATCACCACTGGAAATCCGACCGACGCCGAGACCACGCGCGCCCTGGACTTGGGCGCGAAGGTGCTGATCGAGAAGCCGTACACCAGCGCCACCCTGGCCCGCGCCATCCAGCGGACGCTCACGCCGGGTTGATGTCGTACATTCGTCCACCTTCCCCAACGCTGTCCGTGCGCTATGTTGGCGCCGCTCACCCCTTTTCGCGCACCCCTGCGCACCGCCTGGAGACTCCACGTCGTGCCCGACACTCCCGAGACCGCTCCCGCCGCTGCCCCCGAGGTCGAAGTCGAGGTGGCGCCCACGGAATCCGCCGCGCCCGAGACGGCCGCGGATCCCGCGCTCGCCGGGCTGCAGATGAAGGTCAAGCTGCTCGAGGCCCAGCTCGAGGAGAGCTTCGCCCGCGCGCGCGACACGCAAGGGAAGCTCAAGGAAGAGCACGAGCGCCTCCTGCGCACCGCGGCCGAGTTCGAGAACTTCAAGCGCCGCTCGCAGAAAGAGAAGGAGGACGTGCAGAAGTTCGGCATCGAGCGGCTGCTCAAGGACTTCCTGCCCGTCGCCGACAACCTCGCGCGCGCGCTGGACCACGCCGAGCAGCACGATCCCAAGCACGTGATCGAGGGCGTGCGCCTGGTGCAGAAGGTGCTCGATCAGGCCCTGAGCAAGCACGGCGTCGTCGGCTTCTCGGCCATGGGCGCGCCGTTCGACCCGTCGCTGCACGAGGCGCTGATGCAGCAGGAGAGCGATCAGCCGCCCGGCACGGTGGTGGTGGAGATGGCCAAGGGCTACAAGCTCAATGACCGCCTGGTGCGCCCGGCCGCGGTGGTGGTTGCAAAGGCAAAGGCCGCCCCCGCCGAAGCCCCGCCCGCCGCAGGGCCCACTGACGCGCAACCTTCCGACACATCGGCCGCGTCGCCTGAAAATGGCGCTTCCTCCGACGGGAGGCATGGGTGAGAGTAGGCGCGGGCCAAGAGCGCGCAGTTCTCTCTGATTTGTGCGCTGGTCAACACTTCGACCGCTGACGGCGGGGGATCGACGATGGGCAAGGTGATCGGCATCGACCTCGGGACCACCAACAGCTGCGTGGCTGTGATGGAGGGCGGCGAGCCCGTGGTCATCCCGAACTCGGAGGGCAGCCGCACCACGCCGTCGATGGTGGGCTTCACCGACACCGGCGAGCGGCTGGTCGGCCAGATCGCCAAGCGCCAGGCCATCACGAATCCGGAGGCCACGGTCTTCGCCGTGAAGCGCCTCATCGGCCGCAAGTTCGACTCGGATGAGGTGCGCAAGAGCGTCTCCGTGTCTGCGTACCGCATCGTCGCGGCCGAGAACGGCGACGCGTGGGTCGAGTTGCGCGGGAAGCGCTATTCGCCGAGCGAAATCAGCGCGATGGTGCTGGGCAAGATGAAGCAGACGGCCGAGGACTACCTCGGCGAGCAGGTCACCGAGGCGGTGGTCACGGTGCCCGCCTACTTCAACGACTCGCAGCGCCAGGCCACGAAGGACGCGGGCCGCATCGCGGGCCTGAACGTCTTGCGCATCATCAACGAGCCCACGGCGGCCGCGCTCGCGTACGGCCTGGACAAGGCCTCGGGCTCGGGCGCGCAGAAGGGCGCCGCCATGCGCACGGCGGCGGCAGAGAAGATCGCGGTCTACGACCTCGGCGGCGGCACGTTCGACATCTCGGTGCTGGAGCTCAACTCCGGCGTCTTCGAGGTGAAGGCCACGAACGGCGACACGTTCCTGGGCGGCGAGGACTTCGACCAGCGCATCGTGGACTTCCTCGGCGATCGCTTCCGCAAGACCAACAACATCGAGCTGCGCAAGGACCGCATGGCGCTGCAGCGCCTGAAGGAAGCGGCCGAGCGCGCCAAGCACGAGCTGTCCTCGGCCACCGAGACGGACATCAACCTGCCGTTCATCGCCGCCGACGCGACGGGCCCCAAGCACCTCACCGAGACGATGACGCGCCAGCAGCTCGAGGAGCTCGTCAACGACCTCGTGCAGAAGTCGATCGAGCCGTGCAAGCTCGCGCTCAAGGACGCGGGCGTCACGCAGAAGGAGATCGACAAGGTCATCCTCGTCGGCGGCATGACGCGCATGCCGAAGGTGCAGGCGGTGGTGCAGGGCTTCTTCGGCAAGGAGCCGCACAAGGGCGTGAACCCGGACGAGGTCGTGGCTGTCGGCGCGGCCATCCAGGGCGGCGTGCTCAAGGGCGAGGTGAAGGACGTCCTGCTGCTCGACGTGACGCCGCTGTCGCTCGGCGTCGAGACGGCCGGCGGCGTGTTCACCAAGATCATCGACAAGAACACGACGATTCCGGCGCGCAAGTCGCAGGTGTTCTCGACCGCGGTCGACAACCAGCCCATCGTGAACGTGCACGTGCTCCAGGGCGAGCGCGAGATGGCCGCGGACAACAAGACCTTGGCGCGCTTCGAGCTCGTGGGAATTCCGCCCGCGCCGCGCGGCGTGCCGCAGATCGAAGTGGCCTTCGACATCGACGCCAACGGCATCGTGCACGTGTCCGCGAAGGACCTCGGCACCGGCAAGCAGCAGAGCATCCGCATCGTCGCCAGCTCCGGCCTCACCGAGCAGGAGATCCAGCGGATGGTGGCCGAGGCCGAGTCGAACCGCGGCTCGGACAAGAAGAAGAAGGAACTGGCCGAGGTGAAGAACAACGCCGAGGGCCTCATCTACACGACCGAGAAGGCGCTCGAGGAGTACGCGACGCTGCTCCCGCCGAAGGACATGGCGGAGATCCGGAGCGATCTCGAGGCCTTGAAGGGCATCGTCGACGGCGATGACCTGCCCAAGATCAAGGCGGCCGTGCAGCGCCTGGAGGGCTCGGCCTACCGCATCGCCGACGCGCTCTACTCGCAGGGCGACGCCAAGGACACGAAGGAAAAGAAGGCCTGAGCGCGCTCTTCGCGATCCTGCTCTTGGTCGCGCTGGCCATGAGCGCGGCGGTGGCGTTCGCGAGTCCGCACCTGCGGCGCCGGCTCATCTGGCTCACGCTGGGCGCGCTGCTCTTGGTGTGGCTGTCGTTGGCCGCGGCGCTCCTGGGCATCGTCGATCGCACGAGCGACGCCATCCTCACGCCCATCTCGGCCCGGCGTCCTCAGCACGTCGAATCCGCAGCCGAGGGCGCGCTCACGGTGCTGCTCTCGCTCGGCGGCCCGGCCCTGCTCGTGACCGTGCTCGGCCTGTGGGCCATCAAGTCGAGCAAGCTGCTCCCGCAGAACGGCAAGGTGCGCCTGAAGTCCAAGCTCACCCTCGTGCGCGGCCCGGGGAAGGACCTGGACGACCTGCGTGTCTTGTTCGCGGAGTACGCGCGCGTGGAGAGCATCGTCTCGATGTCGAGCCCGGACTTCAAGCTCGAGCTCTTGCCCGGCCCGTTCGGTGCGCCGGATGGGATGCTGTGGATGTCGCGCGTGAAGGGGCAGCCTGCGGCGTGCGTCGCGGGAAAGCGCAGCGGGCCGGGGACGTGTGAGCTGTCGCGGCTCTATGTGCGCGCGCCGTACCGGCACGTGGGGCTCGCGCGCGAGCTGACGGAGCGGGCGTGCGAGGAGGCGAAGAAGCTGGGGTACTCGCACGTGCGGCTCCGGGCC
>JAFEBC010000744.1 GCA_018266095.1 Deltaproteobacteria bacterium | reverse complement strand
GGGGCCTCGTCGACGCTCGCCTGGCAGGTGACAGGGACGCCGACGGTCACCATCACGCCCGGGGTCACCGTGCCCTCGGCGGCGACCTCGGTGCCGGTCTCGCCGACCTCGACCACCACCTACACGCTGAGCGCGATCGCGCCCACGGACAGCGCGGCGGTCACCTCGACCGTGACCGTGATCGTCACGCCCGCGCCGGCCATCACGTCCTTTGCGGCGAAGGAGGGCGAGTCGGCCACGGACCACCCGCGCGGCTCGGCCCTCGACCTGGTGTGGGTCTCGACCGGCGACCGCTTCCTCCTCGGCGACGGCAGCACGACGACCGACGTGGGCCCGCTGCGCACGTACACGGTGCGGCCCATCACGAACACGACGTACACGCTCACGGCGATCGGCATCTCCGGTTCGGCCACCTCGACGCTGTCGGTCACGGTCACCGGGGCGGACGGCGCCTCGCTCGTGTACACCGACCCGCCGGCGGGCTCGGCGGCCGTGCGCCTCGTCAAGGACGCGAGCTCGACCGCGACGCACCTCGTGCTCGACGCGGTCCTCACGCAGACCGCGAGCGCCATCAGCGGCCTGGCGATGAACCTCCCGCTCGACGGCACCACGCCGGGCTCGCGCGACGGCATGCTGCGCGTGGCCATGGATGACGCCGCGGCGGCGAGCCTGCCCTCGGGCTTCATGACGGTCGCGCCTGGGTTCGACGTGAACACGGCGGCCATCCCGGCGTGGAGCGGCGGCGGCGCACCTGGGTCGTCGCATCCGGCGGCGGCCCTCGCGAAGCTCCCGGTCGCTGGCCCGCTCATGGGCGTGCTCGCGTTCGGGGCGGCTTGGAAGCCGTCGGCGGCCTGCACGTCCAACTCCGCGGATTGTCAGGGGACTTCGGCCACCGCCGGGACGGGGACGAATGGCACCGTGCTGGCGCGCGTGCGGCTCAAGCTGGTCCCGTCGGGCGGCGTGGGGCCGGTGTTCTCGGGCACAGGCGGCACCGGCTTCCGCGCCGAGCTGCGCGACGGCACGCTCGGGTCCCTCTCTACATTTGCGGTCGGGACGCTGGTCGTGCAATAGCGGGCCCTCCAAACCGAGACGTCAGCAACGAGACGCAAGGGAGCACGAAGTCAGATGGCGACGATGATCACCGAGGAGTGCATCAACTGCGGGGCCTGCGAGCCCGAGTGCCCGAACGGCGCGATCTCGCAGGGCGAAGACATCTTCGTCATCGATCCGCAGCTCTGCACCGAGTGCGTGGGCTTCCACGATCAGGAGGCCTGCGCGGTGGTGTGCCCGGTCGACTGCTGCATCCCGGACGCGAACCTCCCCGAGGCGGAGTCGGTCCTCTACCAGCGCGCGGTGAAGATCCACCCGACCAAGAAGTTCCTGCCGCTGGTCGAGCTGCCGGCGCACCTGTCGCGCTTCCGCAAGGCGTCTTGAGTCCTGCGCCCGACGCGCGGAGGGCTCGCGCTGGGCGGCTGCTTCGTGGCCGGTTCGCGTGATCTCAGGTAGCTTCGGGCCCTCGTTCTCTGGGGAGGGACCGTGGCTGATGCCGGGAGCAGCACAGGCCTCTTGTTCGCGGCGGGCTTCGCCGTGCAGCGCGTGGTCGAGATCCTCGATCCGCTGTTCGACCTCTTGAGCGGCGGCGATGCGCGCAAGAAGCGGCTCATGGCGGGGCTCTTCTCGTCCCTGTGCGGGTGCGCGCTGTCGGGCCTCGGCAACCTGCGCATCCTGACCATGATGAACGTGACGCCCGCGCCGGCGGAGTGGGCGGACATCGTGGTGACGGGGCTCGCCATCGGCGGCGGCACCGAGGGCGTGAACTCGCTGCTCAAGTACGCCTCGTACAAGAAGGACCAGCAGCAGCAGATCGCGCAGCCCGCGGTGGCCGCGCCGCGCCGGCCGCCGCCCACGCTGGAGAAGGCCAAGGAAGCGACGGGGGCGCGCTCGTGAACGGGTCGGCGAAGGTGGATCCGGCGGGTGGCGTGCCGCAGGTGGAGGTGCGCTTCGGAAACTGCGCGGGCGACTTCCAGTGCTGGATGTACGACGCCGCCGGGGCCAATCCGTCCGCGTACGCCGCGGGCACGTCGAGCTCCAAGCCGTTCGACCTGCTCAAGCCAGCCGATCAGGTCGGGCGCGCCCTCTACCTCGAGGCCTACGCGGGCCACGGCGCGGCGACGGCGGTGAGCATCTCGGTGACGCTGGTGGTGAAGCAGGACGGCAAGGAGCTGGCGGTGATGCCGCAGCCGCACACGCTCGGGCCCGACCGGCAGGCGACGTTCTCGTTCGTGGTGGAGTTCACGAAGTGAAGGGCCGAGCGGCAGCGGGTGCACGCGGGTCCGCCGTGCGCGCCAGGGGCCTCGCAGCGTGCGCCAGGGTCCTCGCAGCGTGCGCCAGGGTCCTCGCAGCGTGCGCCACGGTCCTCTCCTCGCGCGCCAAGGTCCTCGCAGCGTGCGCCACGGTCGTCCTCGCGCCCTCGCGCGCGTTCGCGCAGGCCGCAGCGCAGCCCGTGAGCGCCGAGTCGACGCCGGTGCCGCTCTTCCCCTCGAGCCCGAAGCCCGCCTTGACCTTGCCGTCGGACCCGACCGCCGCCTGCAGATCGGTCCCCAGATCGCGCACCACCGAGGGCCGCAGCACCGTGCCC
>JAFEBC010000743.1 GCA_018266095.1 Deltaproteobacteria bacterium | reverse complement strand
GAGCCGCAGCAGCGCGGTCTGCAGCAGGGCCATGCCGAAGCGCCCCTGCGAGAGGAACTGGAGGCGGTGCCCGCGCTCGTCGTGATCGCCGGTGACGAGGGCCCAGTCGTCGCTCGACATCCAGCCGGGCGAGAGCTTGCTGGCGAAGGCGACCGTGAGCAGTGCGGCCGCGCCGGCCCACACGCGCGCGTCGCGGCGGTCGAAGCGGAGGAAGTCCACGAGGCGGCTCACGGGCATCGCTCGCGCGCGTGCGGGCTCAACTGCATTGCAGCGCCGGTTGGTCGCGCAGGTCCGAGACGATCATGCCCGCGCGGATCACGACGCGCGCGTGCTCGACGCCCGCGTGGTACGGGAGGTGGTCTGCGCTCTGGGCATCCCAGAGCACCAGGTCGGCGCGCAGGTCCGGCGCGAGCTGGCCGCGATCGGCCTTGCGCAGCGCCGCCGCGCCTCCCCGCGTGAGCGCCCACAGCGCCTGCGCGGGCGTGAGCCCCGAGAGGAGACACCCGGCGGCGAGGAGCATCGACACGCTCTCGATGCGCTGGCTGCCCGGGTTGAGGTTGGACGCCAGCGCCACCGTGCAGCCCTGGTGCAGGAACAGGCGCGCCTGGGCCGCGTGCGCGTCACGCAGGAACCAGGCCGCCAGCGGGAGCAGCACCGCCGTGGTGCCCGCGCGCGCCATCGCCGCCGCGCCTTCGGGGGTGGTGTGCTCCAGGTGATCCGCGCTGGCGCAGCCCAGCGCAGCGGCCAGCTCCGCGCCCATGCCGGGGGTGAGCTGGTCCGCGTGCAGCCGCCCGACGAGGCCGGCCTTCGCGCCCGCGTTCAGCGCGGCCCTGCACTCGGTGGCGTCGAACGCGCCCTGCTCCAGGAAGGCGTCGCATCCGTGCGCGAGCTGCTCGCGCGCGACCTCGGGGATGAGCTCCTGCACCACGGCCTTGACCCACAGGCCGCGGTCGAGATCGGGCGGCGCCGCGTGCAGCCCGAGGAGCGTCGGGACGATCTCGCAGGCCGAGGTCTCGCCCAGCGTCCGCAGCAGCCGCAGCGCGCGCAGCTCCTGCGCCACCGACAGGCCGTAGCCGCTCTTGCACTCGAGCGTCGTCACGCCCGATCGCGCCAGGCGCGCCACCCGTTCGCGCGCCGCCGAGAGGAGCTGCGCGTCCTTGGCCTGACGCATGGAGCGCACGGTGGAGCGGATGCCGCCGCCCGCCTGCGCGATCTCCAGATAGGTGGCGCCGCGCAGCCGCAGCGCGTGCTCGTGGCCGCGGTCGCCCGCGAACAGGAGGTGCGTGTGGCAGTCGATGAGGCCCGGCGAGACCAGCTTGCCCTCGGCGTCGAGGGAGGGGATCTGCGCCGCGAGCGGCCCCAGCGCCTGCAGCCTCGTCTGCAGCTCGGCGTCGGCGCCCACGAACTGGAGCGTCTGGCCGCGCACCGCGATGGCGCCGTTCTCGATCATCCCCAGCGGCTCGTCGCCCAAGGACGTCTGCGCGCCGGTCATGGTGGCGATGCGCGCACGGCGGATGAGCAGGGAGGGCGGCCCGGCGGCGAACATGGATCATGGAGTACATGAACCCTCCGCGTTCGCCAATCGTTGGGATCGCGCACAGCGAAGTTCCTGCGTTGACGAGAGCCGCGCGTCCGTGGTCCCCTTGGACACTCGACGAGGGTGCCCATGACTCTGCTGCGCCGCCTCATCCCAGTTGCCGCGTGTCTCGTCTCGCTGTGGGCTCCCGCGCTCCTGGCCCAGTCCGACGACGCCGCGGCCCGCGCCGCCTACGCCAAGGGCCAGACCGAGTACAACCTCGGCAACTACGACGGCGCGCTCAAGATGTTCGAGGAGGCGTATCGCCTCAAGCCGGTGCCGCCGCTGCTCTTCAACATCGCGCAGTGCCACCGCAACAACGGGGACCTGCAGAAGGCCGCGAACACGTACCGCTCGTTCATCCGCAACGCGAACCCCACGGACAAGAACCTGGGCCTCGCCAAGGAGCTCCTGGCGCAGGTCGAGGACGCGCTCAAGAAGCAGTCGGCGGCGCAGTCGGCCAAGCCGCAGGGGCTCGCGGGGCTGGGCGCGGCCGATCCGAAGGCGGCTGCCAAGGCCGACGCGCCCCCGGACACGAAGGCGAAGCCTGCGGCCGAGGCCAAGCCGGAGACGAAGGTGGCGGACGCGAAGCCGGCCGAGCAGAAGCCCGCCGTGGACCCCAAGCCTGCAGAGGCCAGGCCGGACGCTGTCGCGCAGCCCGCGGCCAACAAGCCGCCCGCGCAGAGCCAACAGGTCGCCGCTGCCGATCGCGCGCCGGATCGCGCGAAGACGCAGGCCCCGCCCGCAGCAGTGGCCGCGCCCGCTCCCCCCGAGAAGTCGGGCGGGGGCACGCAGCGCGTGATCGCCTGGTCGGCTGGTGGCGCCGCCGCCGTCGCGCTCGCCGGAGGCGCGCTGTTCGGCCTCAAATCGAAGAGCGGCAAGTCGGACTTGCAGGCCTCGGAGCACTCGCAGGCCGAGGTGACCACCATGACCGATCAGGTGAAGTCGGACGCGAAGATGGCGAACCTGCTCTTCGTCGCCGGCGGCGTGCTCGCGGTGGTGTCCGCGGGCCTGTTCGTGATCGATTTCTGAGCGGCGCCCCTACCGGGTGATCCCCGGGATGCTCACGCCGCGCTCGCGCGCCACCGTGATCGCCTCCTCGTAGCCCGCGTCGGCGTGGCGCAGGACGCCCATGGCCGGATCGCTCGTCAGCACGCGCTCGAGCCGCCGCGCCGCCGCACTCGTTCCGTCGGCCACGATGACCTGCCCCGCGTGCAGCGAGTAGCCGATGCCCACGCCGCCGCCGTGGTGGAAGCTCACCCAGCTCGCGCCGTTCACCGCGTTCACCAGCGCGTTCAAGATGGGCCAGTCGGCGATGGCGTCCGAGCCGTCCTTCATGCCTTCGGTCTCGCGGTTGGGTGAGGCCACGCTGCCGCAGTCCAGGTGGTCGCGGCCGATGACGATGGGCGCCTTGACCTTCCCGCTGGCGACGAGCTCGTTGAACAAGAGGCCGGCCTTGTGCCGCTCGCCGTAGCCCAGCCAGCAGATGCGCGCCGGCAGGCCCTGGAACTTCACCCGCTCGCGCGCCAGCTTGAGCCAGCGGTGCAGCGAGGCCTTGTGCGGGAACAGCTCGAGCAGCGCGTCGTCGGTGACCGCGATGTCCTGCGGATCGCCCGAGAGCGCCACCCAGCGGAACGGCCCGGCGCCCTCGCAGAAGAGCGGCCGGATGTACGCGGGCACGAAGCCCGGATAGGCGAACGCGTCGGCCACGCCGGCCTCTTGGGCCATCGCGCGCAGGTTGTTGCCGTAGTCGAATACATGGGATCCCATACGTCTCAGGTCCAGCATCGCGCGCACGTGCGTCGCCATCGAGGCCATCGAGCGCTTCGAGTACTCCTTGGGATCGCGCGCGCGCAGGGCCGCGGCCTCCTCGAGCGTGAGGCCCTGCGGGATGTAGCCGTTGAGCGGGTCGTGCGCGCTCGTCTGATCGGTGACGAGATCCGGCGTGATCCCGCGCCGCACCAGCTCGGGCAGCGCGTCGGCCGCGTTTGCCACCACGCCCACCGAGAGGCCCTGGCCCTTCTTGCGCGCGTCGTCGAGCATGCGCAGCGCGCTGTCCAGATCCGGCGCCTCCGCGTCCAGATACCTCTGCGCCAGCCGCCGCCGCAGCCGGGCCGGATCCACTTCGAAGCCCAGGAACGCCGCGCCCGCCATCGCCGCCGCCAGAGGCTGCGCGCCGCCCATGCCGCCCAGACCTGCCGTCACCACCAGCCGGCCCGCGAGGTCCTCCGTGCCGAAGTGCTTGCGCGCCGCGGCCACGAAAGTCTCGTACGTACCCTGCAAGATGCCCTGCGTGCCGATGTAGATCCACGAGCCCGCCGTCATCTGCCCGTACATCATCAGCCCCGCGCGCTCGAGCTCACGGAACTTGTCCCAGGTGGCCCACTTGCCCACCAGGTTCGAGTTCGCCAAGAGCACGCGCGGCGCGTACTCGTGCGTGCGCAGGACGCCCACCGGCTTGCCGCTCTGCACCAGCAGCGTCTCGTCGTCGCGCAGCGTGGTCAGCGTCGCCACGATGCGCTCGAAGCCCGGCCAACCGCGCGCCGCCGCGCCGTCGCCGCCGTAGACCACGAGGTCCTCGGGCCG
>JAFEBC010000742.1 GCA_018266095.1 Deltaproteobacteria bacterium | reverse complement strand
TGGTCGAGGACGGGCAGAGCGGCTTCTTGGCCACGCCCGGCGACGCCTCGAGCCTCGCGCGGCACCTCGTCACGCTCCTCTCCGACCCCGCCCTGCGCGCGCGCATGGGCCGACACGGACGCGCCCGGGTGCTCGATCAGTTCACCGCCCGCCGCATGGCCGAGCGCACCGAGGCGATCTACGACGCGCTGCTCGCCTGAGGGGGCCGCGCGGCCTGCCAGTCGGTGTGCATCAGCCGCTTGCGCAGGCGCGCGCAGGGCCGCTCCACGTACCGCTGCGTGAGCTCCGCCAGCACGAGCGACACGCCCAGCGCCACCACCGCCCGCGGCAACGGCGCGAGCGCGCGGTGCTCGGCCGCCATCAGCACCACCTGGTGCACGAGGTAGAGCGAGTAGCTCAGCACGCCCACGCGCTTGAGGAGCCTCGTGTTCAACAGACGGAACGGCCCCCAATCGGGCTCGCGCATCGCCGCCACGAACACGGGCATGAGCGCGAGGCCCTGCAGCGAATAGCGGAACGTCTCCCGAAACCACGGCGCCCGCAGCACGAATCCGGCGATGAGCCCGGCGAGGCCCAGCGGGAACCAGACCTGGCGCAGGCGCGCGGACGGCACGCGCGGCGCGTCGAGCATCGGGTTGGCCGCCACCGCCAGCGCGCACCCGAAGAGGATGGAATCCAAGCGCGTGTCGGTGCCGTAGAACGTCCGGTTCTCCGGCGCGTGCGCCCCGAGCACGAGCCAGCAGCGCCACGCCAGCACGGCCCCGCACAACGCGAGCAGCACCGCGCCCTGCGCGCGCCCCCGCCGGGGAAGGAGCCGCTGCAGGAGCAGGAACACCGCGGGGAACACGAGATAGAAGTGCTCCTCCACCGCCAAGGACCAGTACACGCCCGTGCCCGCGGGCTGCCCCTCCGTGCCGTGGAAGATCGACCAGTAGTTGGTGAAGTGCAGGAGCTGCGCGAGCATCGGCCAGGTCTGCAAGTGGCCCGGCGTCAGGCCCACGAGGTTCATCACGACCGCGAACGCCAGCACCGTGTAGAACGGCGGCAGGATGCGCAGCACGCGCCGCAGGTAGAAGTCGCGCAGGCTCACCCGCGCGGTCTGCTCGAACTCGAGCCGCAGCAGCGTGGTGATGAGGTACCCGCTCAGGAAGAAGAACACGGTCACGCCGAAGCCGCCGGGGATGCCCCAGGCCGCGCCGCCCGCGTGCGAGACGAAGACGATGAGGAAGGAGATGGCGCGCAGCCCGTCGAGCGACGGGATGTGGAACTCGCGACGCGGCTGGATGGAGCGCTCTGGAATGGACACGTTGGGCGGAGGATCCCTCGCTCAAGGCTCGATGTAGAGCCAGAGGCCCCCGTTGAAGTTCGCGCTGAGGATGATGTTGTGCGTCCCGTCGAAGGTGGTGGCCATCGCCGCCGGTCCCTGCGTCATGCTGGCCGGGGTGCTGCTCGCGGCCCATCCCGTCGAGGCCGGCTGCGCCGCGATCTGCAGACCCGGGGCGACGGTCTGTCCCTGGCCGATGGCCCAGCCGTAGAGCGCGTAGACCTTCTTCGAGGTGCCGATGACCATCGTCTCATTGGTGCCCGCGCCCACGTGCGCCCAGTGCGCGCCGTAGTCGGTGCTGCGCAAGACGCCCCAGCCCAGGTCCGAGTACGCGCCGGCCATGAAGATGACGCCGCCGCCCGGCTGGTAGATCTGCGAGGCGCCGTGCGGGTGCTCGTTCTTCTCCACCTTGGTCCAGTTGGCGCCGCTGTTGGCCGTGCGCCAGGTGCCGTACGTGCCGCCGCTCTGCTGCGCCATCCAGAGCCAGGTGGTGCGCGTGGTGGAGGCCGTGCCGGTGTCCACGAAGAACACGAAGGCGGTGCCGCCGTTCTCCTCCATGCCCGTCTCGATGTGCACGCTCGTCCAAGTCTCGCCGCCGTCGCTGCTCTCGGCCAGGACGTTCATCTCGTGGCCCGCGATGAGCAGGTGGTTGGCGTCGTAGGGGTCGACCGCGGGCGTGTAGAAGTCCTGGCGCGAGCCGCCGGGCGCGATGTTGTAGTTGGTCCAGTTGACGCCGCCGTCCTTCGAGCGCCAGAAGCCGGGCGAGCCGCGGATGTAGGCCGCGTACATGAGAGGCGGCGTGGTGGTGCTGCCCTGCGGGATGATGATGCCGCCCGCGCCGTTCTGGTCGGCGCCGTGCGTCCCTGTGTTGATGGGCCCCGTCCAGGTGGAGCCGAAATCGACGGACTTCCAGATGCCCTGGCAGTTGAACTGCGTGTAGAGGTCCGACGGGCGCATCGGGTCGACGGTGGCCGCCGTGGCGCCGAAGTTGCCGCAGGAGAGGTTCGAGCTGACGTCGGCGTTGTCCGGGGTGACGTTGGTCCAGACGCCCACCTGCGGCGGCGCGCGCACGATGACGTCGGCCGAGGCGTGTGCGGTGGGCGCGGCCACGCTCGTCGCCACCACGTGGTAGGTGCCGCCGGTGCCAGGCGCCGTGTAGACGCCGCCCGAGGTGATGCTCCCGCCGGCCGAGCCCTCCTGCACGGACCAGGTCACGTTGTTGTTGGCCGCGTTGTCCACGGTGGCGGTGAAGGTGACCGTCCCGTTCACGGGGGTCGAGGCCGCGCCCGGGTGGATGGTGACCGTGGCCGGCGGCTGCGTGACGGTGACGGTGGCCTGCGCGCTGCGCGAGGGGTCCTCGTCGGACTTGGCGACGACGTGGTAGGTGCCGGTGGTGCCCGGCGCGAGATAGATGCCGCCCGAGCTGATGCTGCCGCCGCTCGCGCCCTCGGCCACCGACCAGCTCACGCTCGTGTTGGTGGTGCCCGTGACCGTGGCAGTGAACTGAGCCGTCTTGTTGATCGCCACCGTGGTCGAGGTGGGCGAGACGTTGACGATGGCGCCGCTCTGCACCGTGATGGTGGCGGAGGCCGACTGCGCCAGGTCGAGCTGGTTGGTGGCGATCACGTGGTAGGTCCCGAGCGCCGCGGGCGCGGTGTACAGGCCTTGGTTCGTCACCGTGCCGCCGGTCGCCTCCGGGATCGACCAGAACACCGCGGTGGAGGCCGCGCCGTCGAGGGTGGCCGCGAACTGCTGCGTGCCCTGCGGCGGCAGCGTGATCGTGCCCGGCGTAAGCCCCACCTTCGCTCCGGTGGCGTTCGAGCCTCCGCAGGCCATCGTGAGGCAGAGCGCCGCCGCCAGTGCTGTCGCCGATCTCGCCATGTAGAGCTCCCCCGGCGATGTTCGCGCCGGATCCGCGTGAATCTTCCACCACCGGAGCCGCGGCAGGCAAGGACGCGCGTCAGATGGCGGCACCCGTGCTAGCTTGCGCGCGCAGATGGACTCTCGGCGTGCGCTGCTCCTCTTGCTCACCCTCGGCGCGTTCGCCTGCGACGAGCCGCGCTACACCTTCCTCCCCGGTGAGTGGGTGAACATCACCGGCGCGCTCTCCAATCTGCCGTCGTCCTGCGGCGACCTGACCATCCTCGCGGTCCGCCCGGACGAGGACGAGCTCATCGCGGGCGTGGTGGCCAACGGCCTCTTCCACTGGCCCGCGGGCGCCAGCGACTGGACCAAGCTGGGGCAGGGCGCGGGCTCGGCCAAGGTCGACAACGACCCCACCGCGTTCCTCTTTGATCCCGACCACCCCGGCACCTATTACGAGAGCGGCATCCACGTCGGCACCGGCGTGCTCATCACCCGCGATGGCGGTGACACGTTCACCCGCATCGGGCTCAACAACAATGACTACACCGCCGTCGACTTCGCCGACCCCGACCGCAAGACCATGCTGGTGGGCGCCCACGAGAACGGCCAGCACCTCTTCCTCTCCCGCGACGCGGGCGCGACCTTCACCGACCTGGGACCGAACTTCCCCTCGGACTGCGGCGACACCAGCTTCCCCGTCCTCCTCGATCCCCAGACCTTCCTGGTCGCCACCTCGCAGGGGCCGAACCCGGGGATCTTCCTCTCCACCGACGGCGGCGGCACCTTCACCACGGTCTTCGCGGGCAACGTGAACTCGCACCCGCTCTTCGCCCGGGACGGCACCATCTCCTTCATGCTGGTCGGCGACGGCGGCCTCGTGCGCAGCGCCGACCAGGGCCGCACCTGGACGCGCGTGGTGGGCGCCGGCGTGCTCCTCAACCTGCACGTGGGCCTGACCGAGCTCCCGGACGGCCGCCTGCTCGCGGTGGGCACCGGCACGAACTATCTGCTCTCGTCCTCGGACCGCGGGGCGCATTGGACGCCCATCTCGCAGCTCCCCTACAAGCCGGTGGGGCTGGCCTACTCGGCGCCGCGCCGCAAGGTCTACATCTGGCGGCAGAACTGCGTCGACAACGACACCGTGCCGCTCGACGCGATCATGGAGCACGCGTTCGAGTGAGGAACGCGCTGCGTCAGGGGCCTTGCGCCAGCTCGGCGTCGCGGAGCACAATCGACAGGCTGTGGGTGCATGTGCGTGCACGCCGGCAGGGGAGAACGACCGTCATGACCGCAATCGTCCGCGCTGCGATCTGCCTCACGCTGCTCTCGTCCTGGGCGTGCTCGAGCTCCAACAATGGCAACCCCGGCACCGACGCAGGCACCGACGCGGGCACCGACGCAGGCCCGCCGCCCCCGCCCGGACAGCTCGGCGACCTCACCATCGTGAAGAACCGCGACAGCATGTCCATCACCATCCCCGCCTTCACCGGCGCGGTCGACTATCGCGCCTTCGCCATCGGGCCGGGCGTCACCACCAGCACCGACAGCGGCGGTCACGAGCACGTGCAGGGCGGCACCATCACCTGCGCCGGCGTCACCCAGCGCAACCAGTGCAACACCAGCGAGATCCTGCCGGTCGCGTACAACAACCCGCTCCTCGACATGCCGACCTGCGGCGGCCGGTTCAACCGCACCCCCGACGTGCCCACGCCGGGCTCGCGCACGCTCGAGCTCAACGGCATCGCCGACGGCGCCACCGTGGTCGTCGAGGCCATCGATCGCCTCTGCCCGTTCCCGGGCCTCTACGGGCCGACGCACAAGGACATCAAGGTCTACGGGACCGAGATGCCGGGCACGACCGAGGACGTCACCGTCAACAACAAGAGCTACACCATCACCCGCTGGCCAGCCACGTTCCCCGTGCGCACGCAGGCCGAGATCGTCGCGCAGTACGGGAGCATGATCCTGAACGGCCAGGGCTGGGATCTGCCCATCCTCGACAGCGCGTCGCCGCAGTTCCCGCAGAGCCCCCTCATCCACCTCGCGCAGCCGGCGACGGCCAACGACCCGATCGTGCTGGGCACGAGCCAGATCACCTTCTCCACGCTGGGCGCGACCGCCTACCCGGACGGGTTCGCGTCCGGCGACTACTTCGACGACTTCGAGGATTCGACCGACCAGCCGGTGCAGATCCGCAACCGCGGCAACATCCCCTCCTGGATGGAGAACGCCAGCTACTTCGTGACGCTCTTCCAGACCAAGAAGTGGAACCTCTACGACGTCTACAACGAGTTCAGCGAGTTCTTCGTCGACCGCGGCCAGCTCATGATGGTGTTCGGCGATCCGGCCCAGGACTCGATGTCGATCCAGGCGATGTACCCCAAGCGCGCGGTGCAGCTCGCCAGCGACACGAGCAAGTACCTGCACGTGACCTACGAGACGAGCCACGTCGAGACCGCCCGGCGCTACGAGATGGTCACGCTCTGCGGCGCCGACACCGCCGGGCAGACGTACGTGGGCGACAAGCCGGCCACCGCGCCCGTGCCGCGTCCGGGGTTCATGAACCAGTCGGACACGGCGCGCACGAACCCGCTCGGGTGGAACTGCCTGTACCTGACGCCGCGCGGCCTCGGCTACGGAGTGGTCGCGGGCGGAGACGGGCCGTACCACTCGGACACGACGCTGCGCGTGACGGTGGTCAAGACGCACACCGCGCCGACGACCATCGGCGAGTACGACACGCACATCACCGGGAACGCGACCGAGTACGGGCCCTCGATGGAGAACCCGTGGCCGAACACCTGGGAGCGGCGCATCGACGCGAGCAAGCAGCCGGTGGGGCCGTGGCTCGACGACGTGCAGAGCGTGTGGCAGCGGGCGAAGTTCGACGTCTACATGAACCGGTCGCGCGTGATCGTCTACGTGAACGGCGAGCAGCGCATGTGCACGAACCTGACGACGCCGCTGACGCTGGCGGAGGGCGCGCTCGGCTTCTGGCACGTGCTGTACCACACGTCTGCGGAGTTCCTGGAGATGCGCTCGAACGATCAGGGCGCGAACCAGGGGACTGGCCTGCACCACATCCTGCACAACACGCCGTGGGCGAGCGAGCGCAACTGGGACAACGTGGGGTTCAAGGAGGACGTGGCGCTGCCGGGCGGGTTCGACGCCACCGTCTGCTACTAGGAGAGCTGGTCCGAGAGATGCGCAGGAGGATGCACGTGAGGGCGGGGCGGGGCGCGGGATGGGCCGCGGCGCTCCTGGCGTGCCTCGCGGTGGCCTGCTCGCAGGCGCCGGCGTCTCCCTGTGACGCCGCCCTCGGGCTCGACGAGTCCCAGTGCGCGGCCGTGCGCGCCCTGCGGCTTCCAGAGGCGCTGCCCGCTGCGCGCGGCAACCAGTATGCGGACGTCCCCGCGGCGGCGCAGCTCGGGTTCCTCGTCTTCTTCCAGGCCGACGTCGGCCACGGCGTCTCCTGCGCCACCTGTCACGACCCCTCCTTCGACTTCACCGATCGCACGCCGGTGTCGACGGGCAAGGCCCAGGGCACGCGCAACGCGCCGACCACGCTCAACGCCGCCCGGCTCAAGGTGCTCTTCTGGGACGGCCGCGCCGACTCGGTCTGGTCGCAGGCCCTCTCGCCGCTGGAGAACCCGGCCGAGATGGACACGAGCCGCCTGGAGGTCGCGCACTACCTCGCCGGCCGCGCCGACTTCAAGGCGCTCTACGAGACCGCCTTCGGGCCGTATCCGGACGTGAGCGGCCTGCCTGCGCAGGGCAAGCCCGGCGACGCGGCCTTCGACGGGCTCTCCGCGGCCGAGCGGGACTCCGTGAACCGCGTGTTCGCGAACCTCGGCAAGGCCATCGAGGCGTACGAGCGCAAGAACAGCTCCGGCCCCGCGCCCATCGATCGCTACCTCGACGGCGACGGCGCGGCCATCATCGACGCCGCCAAGCGCGGCCTCTCGGTCTTCGCGCAGAAGGGCTGCATCGCCTGCCACGCCGGACCGCTCCTCACCGACGAGCAGTTCCACGCGGTCGGCCTCGCCGACTCCCCCTCCGGCGCACCCGACCCGGGCGCGCTCGAGGGCGTGCAGCTCCTCGCGCACAGCGAGTTCTCGCTCAGCGGACCCTACGCGGACGCGGACACGGGCATGACCGGCCCGCCTCCCGCGCCATCGGGAGCCGTCAGCGGCGCCTTCCGCACCCCGTCGCTGCGCAGCGTCTCGGTGACGGCGCCCTACGGCCACGGCGGCACCTACGCCAGCCTCGGGGAGCTCCTCGCCGTCCACGCGAGCGGCCTGAGCGACGACGACCGCGGCGCGCTCATCGCCTTCCTCCGCACGCTCTCAGGGGACCTGCCGCCGCGTCCCTGGAGCACCTGGCCCTCCACGCAGTAGAGTGCACGAACCCGCAGGCAGACGACGAGGAGGACCGTGGACTTTCGTGCGCGCGCAAGAGGCCTTCCCTGGGGTGCGATCGTCTTCCTCTCGGCGCTGCTGACCGGCCTCGCCATGGTGTTCGTGGTCTTCAAGGCGCAGAGCCTCGCCGACACCCGGCCCGACCCGTACTTCTTCGGCGCCATGGGCAAGAGCGTGGCCCACGGCGATGGCCTCCTCCCCTTCGGCTCCCTCATCAAGCGGCGCGCGCCGCTCTATCCGCTCACCATCGGCGCGCTCTACTGGACGTTCGGCGAGCGCGAGTGGCTGCTGCAGCTCCTCCAGTGCGCCTTCCACGCGGGCACCTGCTGGCTCGTGTTCGATCTCGGCCGCCGCATGTTCAACCTGCGCACCGGCGTCCTCGCCGCGCTGGCCACGGCGCTGCACCCGCTGCTCCTGCGCTACGTGCCCGATCTGCACCTGGAGACGCAGTTCACCTTCCTGCTCACCCTCTCGATCTGGCAGAGCCAGCGCTTCCTGGAGAAGCCCGACGCGCGGCGGGGCGCGCTCCTGGGCGTGACGCTGGCGCTCGCGTCGCTGACCAAGTCGGTGCCGATGCTCTACCCGTTCTTCTTCGCGGGCGCGGTGGCGCTGATGGCCTTGCGCGCCCGCCGCGGGGAGACGCCGGCGCAGGCGCTGCGGCCGCTGGTCCTGCCGCTCGCGGCGATGTTCGTGCTGATGGCCGCAGTGGTCTCGCCGTGGACGTACCGCAACTACCAGACCACCGGGCACTTCATCCCCATCTCCTCCGGCGGGAGCGACGCGTTCCTGCGCGGTTACATCTTCAGCCGCACCGAGTTCATCACCTACAAGCTCCTGCCCTACACCGACGCCGAGAACGAGACCAACGCCACCTTCCGCGCCCTCTGCGCCAAGGAGGGCGCGGTGTGGGAGCAGGACGACTGGCAGACCGACCAGATCCTGAACCGCGCGGCGAAGGCGAAGCTGAAGGCCGAGCCGCTCCTGTTCGTGCGCAAGTTCGTCGTGGGCCTGTTCACGTTCTGGTACGAGCTCACCACGCTCAAGAACGCGCTGCTCGCGGCCGCGCTGGCGCTGCTCGCGTGGGCCTTCGCCATCCCGGGCCTCTTGCGCGCGAAGCGTGAAGGCCGCGCCGCCTGGCCGCTGTGGCTGCCCATCGCGTACACGAACCTGCTCCTCGCGGCGCTGCTCGCGCTCGGGCGCTACTCGGCGCCGGTGCTTCCGGAGCTGATGCTGCTCGCCGCCTTCGGCCTCGACGGGATCCTCGCGCGCAGGGAAGCGGCTCGTGCCTGAGCTCTCCGCGCAGGCGCCGGTGCTCGACGGGCTGCAGGCGATCGTCTTCGACCTCGACGGCACGCTCTACCTGCAGGGCCCGCTGCGGCGCGCCATGCTGGGGAAGCTCGTGCTCGGACACCTGCTGCATCCGCTCCAGGCCCTGCGCACGATGAAGGCCCTGGGCGCGTATCGAAAGGCCCAGGAGGCGCTGCGCGGCGCGCCGCGCTCGGACGATCTCGCCGCCCTGCAGCTCACGCGCGCGGCGGAGAAGAGCGGCCTTCCGCCGCGCGAGGTGTCCGCCTTGGTGGAGCGCTGGATGGACGAGGCGCCGCTGCCCATCCTCGGCCGGTACCTGCGGCCGGGTGCGCGCGAGCTGCTCACGTGGTGCAAGCAGCGCGGGCTCCGCCTGGGCCTCTTGTCCGACTATCCCGCCGAGAAGAAGCTCGAGGCCCTCGGCCTGGACGGGCTCTTCGAGGTCGTGCTCTGCGCCCAGGACGCGCGCGTCGGTGTCTTCAAGCCCGATCCGCGCGGTCTCCTCGCCGTGCTCGAGGCGCTCTCCGTCGCCCCCGCGCAGGCGCTCTACGTCGGCGATCGCGTCGAGGTGGACGCCCAAGCCGCCCGCGCCGGAGGACTCGCCTGCGCCATCTTCAGCCGCGCGCCCGCGCCCGCCGGCGCCAGCTTCCGGACGGCCGCGGACTGCGCGGCCCTGCGCGCGATTGTTGAATCCACGACAGACAAGTTGTCTTCGTCCGACAGACACGGGACCATGACCCCATGACCGAATCGTCCGCCCCCCAGCAGCCGAGCGTGCGCCGCGCGACCCTGATGGGTCACCTCTCCATCGCGCGCATCGACCACTGGTTCAAGAACGTCTTCGTCATCCCCGGCATCGTGGCGGCGATCGGCACGGACCCCTCGCACATCGCGCCCGGCCTGCTCGGCCGCATCCTGCTCGGCCTCGTGTCCATCTGCCTCGTGGCCTCGAGCAACTACGTCATCAACGAGGTCCTCGACGCGCCGAGCGATCTCTCGCACCCGGTGAAGTTCGCGCGGCCCGTGCCCTCGGGCAAGGTCAGCCTGCCGCTCGCGTACGTGCAGTGGATCGCCCTGATGATCATCGGCGTCTACCTGGGCATGCGCGTCTCGACGCCCTTCGGCGTCACCGTGCTGGTGCTGTGGATCATGGGCTGCATCTACAACATCCCGCCCGTGCGCTCGAAGGACCTGCCCTACCTCGACGTTCTCTCGGAGTCGGTGAACAACCCGCTGCGCATGCTGGCCGGCTGGTACATGGTCACCACGGCCTCCACGGCGCCGGGCTCGCTCATCCTCAGCTATTGGATGGTCGGCTGCTACTTCATGGCGCTCAAGCGCTACGCCGAGTTCCGCGACATCGGCGACCCGGCGCGCGCGGCCGCGTACCGCAAGTCGTTCGCGCACTACACCGAGGATCGGCTGATGGTGTCGATCATGTTCTACGGCTCGGCGGCCATGCTCTTCCTCGGCGCCTTCATCATGCGCTACCGGCTCGAGCTCATCCTCTCGTTCCCGCTGGTGGCGCTGGTGATGGCGATGTACCTGTCGCTCGCCTTCAAGAAGGACAGCGCCGTGCAGCGGCCCGAGGGCCTCTACAAGGAGCCCAAGCTGATGGCCGCGGTGGTGGTCTGCGCGGTGGCGATGGGCGTGCTGATGGTGGTCGACATCCCCAGCCTGCCGGGCCTCGTGAACCCGACCGCGCCGACGATCGCGGAGAAGCACTGACCGCAGCCGGAGCTGTCCCAGCGGGGCGAGGCGGCCGGCACCCGAGCGCCGCCTTCGTCAGCGCCGCAGCGAGGCCGCCAGCTCCTCCGCGCTGCGCGAGGCGAGGGCCATCGCCGTGAGCGTGGGGTTCTTCTCTGGCCCGGTGGTGAAGGCGCTCGCGTCCACCACCCGCACGTTCGGGACCGCGTGCAGGCGGTTGAATCCGTCGAGCATGCCGAAGCGCGGCTCCGCGTGCATGCGCACCGTGCCGCCGTAGTGGAACGAGGTCCCCGCCGGCACCACCTCCCACACCAGGGTCTGGCTCTTGAAGCCCGACTCGTGGATGAGCCCCAGGAGCTCGTCCCGAGTCTCCTCCAGCGTGCGCACCATCGGCGCGTCCAGCGCGAAGTCGAGCGCGATCCCGGGGCGCCCCTTCTCGTCGGGCTCGTCGGGCAGGAGCCGCAGGCGGTGCTTCTTCTCCGGCGGGTGCGTGCCGAAGAAGTTGAAGCCGATCGCGCTGGAGCGATCGAACGTGAGCCGCGCCCAGGACTTCACCCGCGCCCCCGTGCTGCTCCAGAGCACGGCTTGCGCCGCCCGCAGCGGCTCCGAGGAGGCGAGCGCCCGCCGCGTGACGCACAGGGGCGGAAAGATCGACAGCGGCTGCTCGGTGCGCAGCTCCAGCTTGCCGTAGGGGTGATCGTGCAGATAGGCGCCCAGCACGCCCTCGACGTTGCCCAGCCCCTGCGCGAAGTCGTTGCAGGCCGACTCGAGGAGGATGCGCGCCGAGAACAGCGGCCCCGCCGCCAGCACGAAGTGGTCGGCCTCCACCGCGTGCTCGAGGCCGGTGGCGTCATCGACGTAGATGGCCCGGGTGACGCGCCGCTTCTCCCCCGACCACTCGAGGCGGATCACGCGCGCGCGGAAGCGGATCTCGAAGCGCGGCGTGCGCGGGAGCCCGTCGAGGAGGCGCACGTAGGAGTTGAACGGCGTCCCGCTCGCCGAGGCCGTCGCGCCGCCCATGTACGAGAGGGGCAGCACCGCCACGCCGCGGCCCTGCTTGCGCGCGCGCCCGTCGATGGTCTGCCAATCGGGCGGCAGGTGCAGCTTGTGCGAGACGTGCCCTGCCGGCATGGACGGCACGTCCTCGCCGCCCCCGACGATGTGCAAGAGCTCCTCGATCCTGGCGTAGTGCGGCTCGAGGTCCGCGTAGCTCACCGGCCAGCGGAACTCGGGCCCCAGCGCCTCGCCCTCGGTGAAGTCGGAGGGCGCGTAGCGGGGCACGGCGCCGGTCCAGTGGTTCGAGAGGCCGCCCGCGGAGTACTCCGCGAACCACGCCGCCGAGGGCCCACCGGGCGGGACGTTCCACGCGCTCTGCGGGGGGAGCTCGCGCCGCTTGCGGGCGAGGGTGAGCCCTGCGCCGCGCAAGATGAACCCTCGCGCGGACTCTCTTGACCCCGCCTCCAGCACGGTGACGGCGATCCCTGCCTGGACCAGCGCGCGCGCCGCTACTGCTCCGGTCGGACCCGTCCCAATGACCACCACACGTCGAGCGTCCTGCACAGTGCGAGCACCCCGGGCTCTGTCTCTGGTTGCTGCTCAGAAACAATCGTACTACGACCGCCACGATGAACCAACGGCCCTTTGGCGGCACCGGACTCACCGTCTCGGAACTCGGTCTCGGCTGCGCGCGCATCGGCGGCATCTTCCAGGCCGGCTCGGAGGACTTCGCGGACCTCATCGCGCTCGCCGTGGAGCGCGGCGTCACCTTCTTCGACACCGCCGACATGTACAGCCAGGGCGAGAGCGAGGCCCTGCTCGGGCGGGTGCTCCGCGGTCGCCGCGACCGCGTCGTCCTCGCCAGCAAGGTCGGCTACAAGCTGCCGGCGCAGCGCCGCCTCATCGCGCGCGTCAAGCCCTTCGTGCGGCCCGTGGTCAAGCTCTTGGGCCTCAAGCGCGAGAACCTGCCCTCGTCGGTGCGCGGCCAGCCCAGCCAGGACTTCACGCCCGCCTACGTGCGCCGCGCCGTCGAGGGGAGCCTGACCCGCCTGCGCACCGACCACCTCGACTTCCTGCAGCTCCACAGCCCGCCGCGCGAGGTCATCGTCGCGGGCGCGTTCAGGGAGGCGCTCGAGGGCCTCGTGCGCGAGGGAAAGATCCGGCACTGGGGCATCGCCTGCGACACCGTCGGCGACGCCGAGGCGGCCCTGCGTCAGCCCGGGCTGGCCGGCGTGCAGATCACCGTGAACCTCCTGGAGCAGGGCGCGCTCACGGCGCTGCTCCCGGCGTGCGCCCGGCAGCGCGTGGGGGTCATCGCGCGCGAGATCTTCTCCAACGGCCTCCTGCTCAAGTCGCCTCCGCCCGCGGACCTCGCCAGCTACGTCAAGACGCCCGAGGAGGGCGAGCGCCGCCGCCGCCAGCTCGCGGCCCTCGCCAGGCTGCAGCAGGAGCACGGGGTGAGCGCAGGTCAGCTCGCGGTGCAGCGCGCGCTCACGGCGCCCGGCGTGTCGGTGGCGCTGATCGGGGCCCGCACCCGCGCGCAGCTCGAGGGCGCGCTCGCGTTCGCCCAAGGTCCGCGCGTCCCCGTGGAGGCCCTGACCGCCATCGGCGCAGTGGCCTGAGCCCGCAGGCCGCCTAGCAGCGCGCCCGGATGTGCTCGAACAGCGCCCTCGCCGTCGTGCGCAGGTCGTAGTTCCTGGCCGCCGCCGCCCGGCCGTTGGCGCCCATCCGCTCCCGCAGCGCGCGATCGAGCACCAGCGCCTCCAGCGCGTCCCCCATCGCGTCGGCGTCGTCGATGTCCGCCAGGTAGCCCGACTGCCCGTGCTCGACCATCTCGGGGATGGCCCCGACGCGAGTCGACACCACCGGCAGCGCGGCCGCCATCGCCTCCAGGCACGCGAAGGGAAAACAGTCGGCCCGCGTCGGCAGCGCGAACGCGTCCGCCTCCGCGGACAGCCGCTTGGTCTCCGACGCGTTGGGCGCGCGCCAGCGATGCACCTCGATGTCCTCCTCCGGCTGCACCTCCGGGGTGCGCGTGAGCAGCACCAGCGTCGCCCGCCCGCGCAGCCGCCGCCGGAAGAGGTCGAGCAGCAGCATGCCGCCCTTGCGCTCGAACTCGCCTCCCACGAAGAGGATGCGGGGCTTCTCGTTGGTGCGCGGCGGTGGCGGGCCCTCGCTCAGGTCCACGCCCGGCGGCAGCACGCTCACCGTCTCCTCGCGGCAGCCGTAGTCGTTGACGAACGAGTCCTTGGTCCACCGCGACCAGGCGATGAGGCCGGCCGCCCGCTGGAAGGAGTCCCGGTAGAGGAGGCGCTTGCCCCGCTGCACCAGGGCGTTGTCCGGCTCCAGCCCGTAGGCCTCCCGCATGTAGCGTTTGTTGAGCGCGGTGCCGTCCGAGGAGATGAACACCGGCCGCTTGCGCAGGGTCCGCCCGCTGAGCAGGGCCAGCGTGGTGGTGTGCATGAAGCAGGCGTCGACCCGGCCCAGGTTCTTCTGCAGCGTCCGCCACGCCAGGACGCTCCCGCGCAGCGCCCACCACAGGCGCCCCTCGCTGTACTCGATCGGCAGCCAGAGCGGGTCGATCCCCGCCGCGTCCGCCGCCTGCGAGCGCAGGTTCAGGTAGTGGGTCACGTTGCCGAGCGTCTGCTCCATCACGAACGCGACGCGCGGCGCGCTCAAGCCGCACCTCGCTTGGCCCGCAAGAGGTCCACCACCTGCTTGAAGTCGGACAGCCGCAGGCCGCCGACCGCGGTCAGCACCGCCGCGTAGGCCGCAAGCGCCAGCGCGATCCCCACGGCCGGGCGATCGGCCAGCGCGCGTCCGACCAGCGCCATCGCGCCTCCCGCGAGCAGCGCCTGCCCCGCGGTCACCAGGAAGCGCTTGCCGACCATCCCTTTCTCCGCCATGGCGAAACCCAACGACACCATCGCGATCTCGCTCGACACCGCCCCCACGCTCACCCCGATGGCTCCGTTCTGCAGCGTCGCCTGGAAGTACCGGACCAGGAACGGATTGGCAACGACGCTCACCACGATGCAGATCGCCTGCACCATCGTCCACTTCGCGACCTGGCCCGACGCCACCAGCATCGTCCCCAGCAGGATCGAGAAGTACACCAGCGCGATCCACGGCGAGAGCACCTGCAGGTTGAGGATGGCGCCCTCGAAGTCCGTCGAACCGT
>JAFEBC010000741.1 GCA_018266095.1 Deltaproteobacteria bacterium | reverse complement strand
CACCACCACCGCCACCTGGGCGCACGTCGGCACCAAGCTCTTCAACCTCGCCGTCAACCCCGTCAGCGGCGCCGTGTACGTGTCCAACACCGAGTCGCGCAACGACCTGCGCTTCGAAGGCCCCGGCCAGTACGCGGGCAAGACCTTGCAGGGCCACCTCGCGGAGTCGCGCATCACCGTGCTCTCGGGCGCGCAGGTCCTGCCGCGGCACTTGAACAAGCACATCGACTACTCCGTGCTCCCCGCGCCCGCGGGCACGAGCGAGTACAGCCTCGCTTCGCCGCTCGATCTCGTCGTGTCCGCAGACGGCGCGACGCTCTATGTGGCCGCGTTCGGCTCCGGAAAGGTCGGCGTGCTCCCCACCTCCGCGCTCGAGGCCGACACCTTCGACCCCGTCGCCGCCAGCGCCCACTACCTCACCATCACCGGCGGCGGCCCCAGCGGCCTCGCCCTCGACGACGCGCGCCAGCGCCTCTACGTCTCCACGCGCTTCGACGACGGCCTCTCGCTCGTCGACCTCGCCACGCACGCCGAGACCGCGCACCTCACCTTCCACACGCCCGAGGTCGCCAAGGTCATCGCCGGCCGCCGCTTCCTCTACGACGCGCAGCTCTCCTCCTCGAACGGCGAGGCCTCCTGCGCCTCCTGCCACATGTTCGGCGACACCGATCACCTCGCCTGGGACCTCGGCAACCCCGACGCCGACACCGTCGACACGCCCGTCAACATCAAGCTCGCCGCGGGCGCGCGCGGCGGCATCAACGGCAGCGGCGACGTCGCCAAGCTGCACCCGATGAAGGGCCCGATGACCACGCAGACCCTGCGCGGCCTCGTCAACCACGGCGCCATGCACTGGCGCGGCGACCGCGTCGACGGCTTCTTCGGACGCGATCCGCGCGAGGTGCCGCCCTTCGACTCCTCGCTCTCGTTCAAGAACTTCATCGTCGCGTTCCAGGGCCTCGTCGGCCGCGGCACGCAGTTCGACGTGGACGACATGAAGTCGTTCACGGACTTCGCGCTGCGCCTGGTGATGCCGCCGAACCCGGTGCGCAACCTCGACAACTCGCTCACCGACGCGCAGGCCCGCGGCAAGAAGCACTCCATGGGCCGCGAGGCCCTCGCCAGCGCCCCGGGCGCGCCCGCCGACTGCGACGCGAAGGGCTACCCGACCACCAACGGCCACTTCTCGGACGGCGTCGGCCTCGCCACGCTCGGCTTCACCTGCCAGGGCTGCCACACGCTCTCGCCCGCGGACGGCTACTTCGGCACCGACGGCCAGTCGAGCTTCGAGGCGCTCCCGCAGACGAACAAGATCCCGCAACTGCGCAACCTCTACACGAAGGTCGGCATGTTCGGCGTCGCGCCGGAATCGTCCGCACACGGCGGCACGAGCACCAACCAAGGCCCGCAGGTGCGCGGCTTCGGCTTCACCAACGACGGCAGCGTGGACACCTTGTTCGAGTTCCTGCAGGCGCGCGTGTTCGACAGCAACCAGGGCGGCCGCATCGGCTTCACCGGCGGCGATGCGCAGCGGCGCGACGTGGAGCAATACCTGCTCGCCTTCGACAGCGACCTCGCGCCCATCGTGGGCCAGCAGATCACGCTCGACGCGGCCAGCACCCAGGAGGTCAACGATCGCGTGGACCTCTTGATCGCGCGCGCGCAGGCGCCCTTCGAGTCGGCCGTGCTGGGCGCGAACGTCACCGAGTGCGACCTGGTCGTCCACGGCGTGGTCGACGGGCGGCAGGCCGCGTTCTCTCTGCGCAAGGACGGCACGTTCGATCGCGACGACGGGGACGGCACCATCAGCGCCGCCGACCTGCGCGCGCTCGCGGCGAAAGCCGGCCAGGCCCTCACCTTCACCTGCGTGCCGCCCGGCTGGGGCATCCGCGCCCTCGACCGCGATCTCGACGGCGTGAAGAACGCGCTCGACGCCTGCCCGGACGACGCGACCTGCCACTGACCGCGGCCCCCCACGCGCGCGGCGAGTGCGTCGGGCGGCGACCAGACGATCCAGCCATCTTGCATTTTTCTACGGAGCGGCCCACTCTTACCTCTCCCCACCTTCTCGGAGAGCCAGCATGCGCATGCAAGTGTCCGGTCTGTCCTTCCTCGCCCTGGCCGTGCTGGCCACCGGCTGCATCCAGCAGCAGACGCGCAACACCGGCAAGGCACACGTCATCGCCTCCGGCAACGCCACGCTCGCCGGCATCGATCACATCGGCCTGACCGTGAGCAAGGACGACAACTCCCTGACCCTGGCGCGCCAGCTCTCCTTCGGCAACGGCGTCTGGCAGGTCACGCTCACCGAGCTCCCCGTCGGCGGCTACACCTTCCACGCCATCGCCTACACCTCGACCGACGACAGCGCCGCTGCCTTCGAGGGCGAGGCCGACAACGTGCAGATCCTCGCGAGCCAAACCGCGCTGGTGAACATCGTCATGCACTCGCTGAGCGGCCCGGTGACCGGCGCCGGCCCCATCATCGACTCCGTGACCGCCTCCACCATGACGCCGCAGGAGAACGAGCAGGTCTCGCTCACCGTCACGGCGCACAGCCCCTCCGGCCTCACGCTCAGCTATCTGTGGACCGCGCAGTCCGGCAGCTTCGGCAACGAATCCGCGCAGACGACCCAGCAGAATCCGCAGTGGCAGGCGCCCCGCGAGGACGGCCCCGTGCAGCTCGTCATCAAGGTCACCGACACCAACGGCAGCAGCGCCTCGCTCGCGTTCTCGCTCGTGGTCATCCCCACGAACGGCAGCGCCACCGTGAACGTCTGGCTGCCGCCCGAGATCGACAACATCGCCGGCGAGCAGGACGCGCAGGACGCCGGCACCTGGGCCATCTCGCTCGACGTCACGCCCGCCGACCAGAACCCGCTCGCGTTCCAGTGGACGGTGGACGACGGCTGCCCCGGCGAGAGCTTCTTCTCGGACGCGACCGCGCAGAGCCCCATCTTCCACTTCGGCGGCATCGGCGACTGCACGCTCACGGTCACCGTCTCCGAGGTGAACGACGCGCTCCCCGAGGCGCCCACCTCAGTGGCCACCCTCACGCTCTCGAACACGAACACCATCGTGCAGTTCGGCCCGTCGATCACCGCGGGCTCGCAGTCGCTGGTGAGCGCCAACGCCGGCCAGACGGTGGTGTTCGACATCGAGGCGCAGGACCACAACTCGCCCGCGCAGGACCTCACCTACAACTGGTCCTTCACCGACGGCAGCTCGCGGGACGAGACCACCAACACCGCCTTCACCTGGAACGCGCCCGGCTGCTTCAAGGCGGGCGGCTCGCAGATCACCGTCGCGGTCTCCAACGACGCGCTCACCACCTCGCAGACGTTCACGGTGAAGGGCACGCCGCTGTGCCCGGATCACGCCTTCATGCTGGTGGTGTTCGACACGGCGCCGACGCCGGGCGACGGGTTCAACCTCGGCGCGCCGGGCCACGGCGAGTACTACAACGCCAAGGTCCGCGGGCAGTCGATCGCGGAGGGCGTGGCGAACCTCGTCGCCGACGTGACGCAGTTCTGGAACACGACCGGCCATCAGCTCCCCGGCCTGGAGATCACGGCCACGCAGCAGGGGCCGAACGCGGTGCTGATCACGGCCACCGGCTCGGCGTACGGCACCAGCGGGAACGGCGTGTTCGTGTGGGGCAGCATCAACAACGTGGACACGCCGCACGACACCTCGTGCCTGCACTTCGAGGACCTGGCGGGACCGCCCGACTTCGCATCGATCTCGTGGCCTTCGTACACGCTGTCGCCGAACCAGGCGGGACGGTTCACGCCGGGGCAGTAGGCCCAGATCGTGTGCGCGACGTGGCCGCTCCTTGCACCACCTGGAGCGTCCATGTCGCACCCGCTTGGTGACCGATTGGTCACCCAGAGGCGCCTCCTGACGCCCGTCGAGGCGCCCTGCCCGACAGATTACGTATTGGTCTCAGGCACTTCCCCGACTACATCGCGCCGCGTCAAAGGCTGGCACACCGCCTGCTATGAGGCCGCGCATGACCTTCTCGACCCGCACGCTCACGCTGCTCGCCACTGCCGCCCTCGCGGCCTCGCTCGCCTGCGGCGAAGGCAGCCAGTACACGACCGACACCGACGAGTCTGAGCTCAACGAGCCGCTCGGCAGCGTGCAGAACGTGACTTCGGGCCAGTGGGGCGCGGCGACCACGTGCAAGGCGATCCCGGCGCCCATCGCGCAGATCAAGGATCCGGTCATCGACATCTCGCTCGACGGCCTGACGCTGCACCTCTACGACCGCCAGGGCACGTTCTCGAAGGTCTATCCGATCGGCCCGGGCCACATCGAGAACGGCAAGTCGCTCACGCCCATCGGGCACTTCACCAGCGGCCCCGCGGACACGACGGCGGGCGCGACGGACAATCCGGCGGTGGTGGGCGGCTCGCCGTGGTCGTGGTGGTACCGCTGCAAGATCTGGTGGCAGGACCAGGAGGACCCGGACAAGAAGTGGCAGCCGGTGTACGCGGGCCTGCCGCTCATCCGCCTCAAGGGCGCGCCGACGCTGGGCTACGCGATCCACGGGCCCATCGACGGGTACTCGATGGCGGCGGGCGGGGCGCTGCGGCGCGCGTTCGTGTCGCACGGGTGCATCCGCATGCAGGCCGCGGACATCCTCGAGGTGTACTCACTCATCCACGGGCACGGGAACGTGCCGATCAACATCCAGCGCGCCCCGGAGCGCGACGAGAACGGCAAGGCCATCGACCTGGCGCAGAAGCGGCTGGGCTCGGAGTGCGACTCGAACGCGGACTGCAACTTCGCGGGCGGCGTGTGCCACGCGAACGCGTACGGTCACAACTTCTGCACGGTGGCCTGCAGCGGCTCGTGCGCCGATCGCGCCACCGAGATCGCCACGGCCTGCGTGCCGGATGGCTCGACGGGCAAGGGCATGTGCGTGCGCCAGGCCTCGACGCTCAACAACTTCTGCCGCTCGGCGGAGGGCTTCGAGTTCGCCTCGCAGACGCCGCGGTTCGGCTCGTCCAAGCCGGTCGACGCGTGCGTGCCGGGCTCCATCGGCTTCGTCGGTGACTCGTGCCTCTCGTCGGCGGACTGCGCGTCGGGCCGCACTTGCGAGCGCCACGGCAACGGCCCTGGCTTCTGCACGCAGGCGTGCTCGGCCACCAAGGCCTGCCCCACCGCGAACGGCATCGGCTCGGTGTGCATGGCGGCCCGCTGCGTGCGCGCCTGCGACGTGCAGGACGCGTGCGGCGTGGCGACGGCGACCACCTGCCAGAAGGTCGGCGCGGTCACCGGCTGCGCGCCCTGATAGGGTGACGGCGCGTGCGCGCGCTCCTGTGCCTCCTCGTCGTCGCTCTGGGAACGGCCGCGCCCGCGCTCGCGGAGGACGAGCGGCCCTCGGGGCCCGTCGGCCTGCGCACGCAGGGCACGCTGCGCGAGCTCTTCCTCGACGTCACGCTCTTCGACGCGCGGGCGCTCGACCGGCCGCTGCTGGACGTGCGCTGGGCGATGGCGAACACGTGGAACGAGCCGATGTCCGTGGCGCGCGGGGCGGCGCGGATGAACCAGCTCCTCGACGAGGAGGCCGACTCGCTGACGCTGCAGGCGCGGGCGCCGTGGTCGTGGCTCTTGGACCTGCCGGTGAGGCTGCCCGGCTCGGAGCGGCCGCTCGGGGCGCGGCTGTCCACGGCGGTCGAGGCGCGCGTCATGTACCACTGGGGCGGCTGGAGCGACCGGCCCATCGAGGCGTGGCACGCGCTCACGGGCGCGTTCAACTACCAGCGCGAGAAGTTCCCGCGGAACGAGCTCTTCCTCGACCAGGAGGACACGGGCGGGCGGCTCTTCCTCATCACGCACCCGACGCTGGCGTTTGGCGACCTCGTGCTGCGCAACGCCGCGCTGCTCGCGGAGGGCTCGCCGGGCGCGCATGGCCTCGCCTCGTGGGGGCTGTCGCTGCGGCTCGATCTGAAGTTACCCACCGGTAGCCTCGCGCGCGCGTCAGGGTCGGGCGGCTTCGATCAGGGCCTGGCGCTGCAGGGCACAGCGCAGCTCGCGGACTCGCTCACGCTGCACGGGCAGCTTGGGCTCTCGCACCTGGGGCCGGTGGCCGCGGACACGCGCGTGCGCAACAGCGACTGGCTGCGCTTCCTGGAGCTCTCGCTCGAGTGGGACGCTGGGCCCTTCACCGCGCTGCTCGAGGACCGCCTCGTGTCCGCGATCATGGACGACCAGGACACCGGCCCGGGCTCGGTGTCCTGGCAGCGGCAGAACTTCGGCGGCAACGACGGCTACCTCTCTTCGGGCATGTACGCGACCTTCCGCGCGCACAACCAGTTCAGCTTCGCCGCGCGCTGGTGGCGGCTCACGCTGTGGCTGTCCGAGGACTTCACGCCGGGCTCGAACGTCCACGCGACCATCCCGTGGGAGTACGAGAGCAACGCGCCGGACGTGGTCATCGGGCTCGGGTATTCACAGAAGATGTAACCCCAGGGAGCGCTTCATCTTCGGGATGCGCAAGAGCGACGGTTCACCGCAGAGACGCCGAATCGCAGAACACACATCATTCGTTTCGCGCCAGGAGCCGCAATCCTTCTGCGCTTCGGCGCCTCTGCGGTGAGTCGCCGCCCTTGCACCCGTTGCAACTGAGGTCACTCGTGCTGCGACCGACACGCGGTGATCCATCGACCTGTTGGCTCGCAGCACTAGACTGTTGGAGGAACCTGCGGTTCCCTCATCGAGCGAGCTCGATGAGCTTCCTTGCGCTCACGGCCAGACTCCTGGCCGGTTGCCTCTCGGCAGCATTGTGCTGCGGTCGCAGCACTAGGCGAAGTGATCGAGCGGCCTGACCTCGAGCGGACACAGCCCGCCCAGCGCCTTCTCCGCCACCGCCGCGTCGCCCACCACGATGATCCGCGCGCCGTCCTTCATCGGCGAGAGCGCCTTGGCCACCGCGCGCGCGCCCTCCGGAGTCACGGCCAGGATTCGGCTGCGGTACGTGGCGAGCCGCGAGAGGCCCACGCCGTCCAGCTCCGAGTCGGCGAACCGCTCGGCCAGCGCCTCGTGGCTCTCGAGCCCGAACGGGTACAGGCCCGCGAGGTAGGTGCGCGCCTTGTCGAGCTGATCGGCGGTCGGGCCCGCGTCGGCGAAGCGCAGCATCTTGTCGCAGGCCACGTCGATGAGCTCGCGCAGCGTCTCGTTCTTGGTAAACGAGCTGAAGAGCGACAGGCCCGCGTGCCGGTTGGCCAAGAGCCGCGTGCCCACGCTGTACGAGAGGCCGCGATCGACGCGGATGGCGTCGACCAGGATGGAGGTGAAGCCGCCCCCGAGCACGGTGTTGGCGACCGCGGCCTCGGGCCAGTCCTCGTCCGTGCGCGCGCGGCCAGCGGCCACGATGCGCACCTGCGCCTGCGTGGAGTCGGGCTTGTGCACGATGAGCGCGGACAGCCCGGTGCGGGCGACGCCACGCGCGGGCGTGTTGGGCTCGCCGGCCTCGCGCGAGAAGTGCTGCGACCAGACCTGCACCCGCTCGCGGACCAGGGCGAGCAGGTCGCTGGGGACGCCGCTGCCGCACACCGACAGGACCGCGCCGCGGGCGGTGAAGCGGGCGCGGTGGAAGGCGATGAGGTCGTCGCGGGTGAACGTGTCCACCGAGCGGACGCGGCCGGAGAGCGGGTGCCCGTAGGGGTGGCCCTCGCCGAAGCCGAGGTTGACGGCGGCGCGGCCCGCGATGCTGCCGGGATCGTCGAGATCGCTGGCCAGCGCGGACAAGGTGCGCTTCTTGAGCGTCTGGAATTCGGTCTCGGCGAACGAGGGCAGGAGCGCGACCTCGAGCAGCGCGTCGAGCGCAGACCCGGCGAGATCGTACGGCACCGTCAGCCCCAGCGCGCTCTCGTCGGCGTTCGTGTCCGACCAGAGGTGCGCGCCCATGCCCTCGACCAGCTCGTCCACGCCGCGCGCGTCGCGCCGCTGCGTCCCGCGCCGCAAGAGCTCGGCCGTGAACTGCGCGAGGCCCT
>JAFEBC010000740.1 GCA_018266095.1 Deltaproteobacteria bacterium | reverse complement strand
TCGAAGGTGACGTCCTTGGTGGGCTCGTCATCGTCCGGCGTCTGCACGCAGTCGCGGACCTGATCCTTGTCGAGGGTCATCTTCGAGCCCAGCGCCGAGATCTTCAGGTCGGGCACACCGCCCTGCGCCTTGAGCACCAGGGGCGTGACCAGGACCATCTTCCCGCCCGCGTAGGTGACGTCGGCCGACTCCGAGAAGTCCTGCGTGACCTCGGCGGCGTCCGCCTTGGGCGCCTTCCACAGCGCCAGCTCCACCTCGAGCTCCGCGCGCCGCTTGGCGGCCGATCCGCGCAGGTGCTTGGGCACCGCCAGGTTGGGCCCGTCCGTCTTCACGTAGCTCGTGGAGAGGTCGAAGGTGACGCTGGTGTCGTCGACGACCTTGCCTTCGTCCTCGTAATAGAAGGTCTTGCTCAGCTCGCCGCCGGACTTCTTGTTCCCGAAGCCGTAGACGAGGCCCTTGATCCCGAGCACCGCCGAGACCTGCCAGCCCGCCTGCGTCTTGATGTGCAGCACGTCGCCGTCGAGCCAGGCGCCGACCTTGCCGTCCGGATCCTGCGCCGGCAGCTCGCGCGTCGTGGTGGGCGTGATCTTGAGCTTGAGCGCCGAGGAGCTCGTCTCGGCGGCCTTGCCGGTGATCTTGGCCTTGACCGCGCAGCTCGTGCCCTTGAGCGCCAGGAGCCGCTCGGGCGTCAGGTCGACGAGGATGGTCGCGCCGCGCACCTTGATCTTGTCGGCGGGCACCGTCTCCTTGTCCAGACCCATGGTCAGGACCAGCTCATCGATGCTGAAGAACTTGTCGATCTTGGACTGCTCGGCGCGCGTGTGCAGCACCAGCTTCTCGCCCTGCGCCACGTACTGGAAGTCGCCCGCCTCGGCGGAGGCCACGCCCGTGAGCTTCTTGTTCTTCTCGTGGCCGGCGATGTCGCGCAGCATGTGCACGCGGATGTGGTACGGCGCGTGCGTCAGGTCGCCCTTGTTGCGGTCGACGAAGGCCAGGTCCTGGCCCTGCAGCGTCATCGGCTCGTCGGGCCCGCCCGCCTTGAGCGACTCGTGCTCGACCAGCTCGATGCCCGCGCGCGCGAGCTCCTTCACCACCAGGGGCTTGGCCTTGTCGAAGAGCGCCTTCGAGTCCGCGGCCATGTAGTTGAGCGTGAAGTAGACGCGCTTCCAGGTCTCGTACTCCTCGGCCAGCTCCTTGATGTTGGGCGTGATGATCGAGTTGGGCGCGACGCCGAACTTGTAGACGACCCCGCTGATGTCCTCGGGGAAGGTGAACTCGTGCGCGAACGTCTTGGTGTCCGTCGCGTCGGAGGTCTCCGGGTTGAACTTGGGGTCGAAGGCGGCGAAGTCGACGTGCTGATCGCTCTGCTTGGTCTTGACCGACCACTTCACACTGCCGCGCTTGAACTTGCCCGCCTCGACACGGTGGGCGACGAGCTTGACGGTGGGGCCGTGCGGATCCGCGGCGTCCACCTTCTTCATGTTCAGGTACCACTTCTTGGCCATGATCTCGCCTCGCCGGACAGGCCCGACACCGGGGCCGAAGCCCCGAGCCCGTGTTTACAAGCTCATCACATCTGGTATTCTAGCATTTGCCGCGCAGATGTTGAAGGGCACATCGAGCCTTCGCCCGATGCGGGCACGAGAATCCGGATGACGATCAAGTTCCACGAGAGCGATGACGGCACCAAGGTCGACGGCAAGACCGTAGTCTTCCTGACGATTCCGCCCCAGACCACGGGTGAGGGCGAGCAGGAGAAGACCCCCGACGCGGCCCCTGCGGCTGCGGGCGGCGATGGTCCGGCCGACGCCTCCGCCAGCGGCAAGCCGGCCGACGGCGCGAGCCCCGATGGCGGTGTCAAGCTCGAGGACTCGAAGGTCGCGGCCAAGGGCCCCAAGGGCTTCAAGGACGACACCAAGTCGCAGACGTTCGAGGCCGACGACAAGCCCAAGCCCCTCGGCCCGCCGCTGGTCATGACGCCCAACCTCAAGGAATCGTTGGCAGAATCTCAGGCCAAGGGCCTCGAGGCCGCCGCCGAGTCCGGGGCGCCGTTCTGCGAAGAGTGTGATCGGGCGCGCCGCGAGATGGCCGCCGCCGCCAGCGCATGAGCACGGAAGCCGAGCAGGTCCTGCAGGCGCTCGACCCCGAGCTGCCCGTCTACGCCATCCTCGACGGGGCCCGGCAGCGCAACGTGCGCGCGTGGGTGGTCTCGACCAAGGCGCCCTCGTGGTGCCTCTACCGCGGCGACATCCCCGACACGCTCGCCAACGCCGCGCCCTGGCTCTTGCGCATGGGCCGCGGGCACGACTTCACCGAGACCTTCTTCAAGATCGGCTGGCGCAACGCGTGGGGCATCCTGCTCGCCACCGACGCGCCCTCGAAGGAGCTCTACCGGCACCTGCGCAAGTTCCTCAAGGTGAAGACCGAGGGCGGGCGCATCATGAGCTTCCGCTACTACGACCCGCGCGTCCTGCGGGCGTACCTGCCCACCTGCACCAAGGCCGAGCTCGACTTCGTCTTCGGGCCCATCAAGGCCTTCGCCTGCGAGTCGTCGAAGGCGGGCGAGTACCACGTGTACAAGAACGGGCCGAAGGGCCTCGAGCTGCGCACGCTGCAAGTCCAGCCCGACTGAACGCGCCTCCTTCTCGCGGCGCTCCTCGACACCCACGCGCGCTTCCTGTACACCCCCGCGCGGTCGAAGCCGTCCGGGCGGACGCCGGCGCGTGCAAGGCAGGCGCGCGGGAGGAAAGTCCGGGCTCCACAGGGCAGGGTGCTGGCCAACGGCCAGCCGAGGTGACTCGCGGGAGAGCGCCACAGAGAACAGACCGCCGGGCGCAGACGACCGCGTCAGGCAAGGGTGAAACGGTGCGGTAAGAGCGCACCGCCTCGCTGGTGACAGCGAGGGCACGGCAAGCCCCACCCGGAGCAAGAGCACATAGGGGAGCACGACATCCGCGAGGGTGTCAGCGATGGCCCATCGCCGCTCCCGGGTCGCTCGCTGGAGCCGTCTGGCAACAGGCGGCCTAGAGGAATGTCCGCTGCTCGCGTGGTCGTGAGGCCGCGCGATGACAGGACCCGGCTTACAGGGCGGCTTCGACCGTTGTTTCCTGTTCGCCCGCGCGCTGCGATCCGGGCCTCGCGCGGGCTGGGCGCGCCGTCACTGGCACCCCGCGCCGGGCGCGTGCGAGACGAGCTTCACGTCCGCGATCTCCACGGATGAGTTCGAGGGCGCGAGGCGCAGCTCGTGCGTCGCGCCGGTGGCGAGGCCGGTGAACGTGAGCGGCTGACCGCCCGCGTCGGCGCAGATCCAGGTCCAGCCGGCCGCGCTCACCGGGAGCGCGCGCGTGCCCGCCTGGCCCAAGGGCGCGTCGACGCTCGCGTACACCTGGCCTGCGCCGCCGTTGGCCCGCGCGCGGACGGCGAGCGACCAGTCCGAAGGCCAGGCGGGGCGCGGCATGAACCGATACAGCGCGGAGGGCGCGTGCGCGGCCTCGTCCGCCCAGGTGGCGCTGCCGCCGCTCACGGAGAGGAAGCTGGTGAAGTTCGAGAAGTCGAGGTTCGCCATCGACAGGTTGGGCGCCTCGGTCCGGGCCGCGAGCGTGGCGCTGCCGTCCGCGGACCCGCTCGTGCTCTCCGCGACCGGCGCGGAGAAGGCGAACTCCTTCTGCCACCACGAGAAGTGCGCGTCCTCGTGCCACCCGTCGTACTGCACCAGCACGGGAGCGCCGCCCGACAGGTCGAGCTTGTACAGCGCGCCCTGCCGCCGCGCGCGCAGCTTGACCCGCTGCGGAGGCGTGACGCTCTGGTCGAGGGTGAACTCGACGTCGGCGCTGCGGTCCCACGCGCCGGTGACGCCGTTGGTGAAGCCCATCAGGCCGGCGGAGATGAGGTACACGGGCTGCGGCGCATCGGAGGCGTCGTACGCGCGGCGCACGCCGACCAGCTCGTTCGGGTTCCTGGTGTAGTGACGCGG
>JAFEBC010000073.1 GCA_018266095.1 Deltaproteobacteria bacterium | reverse complement strand
GGATGAGCGCGGCGCCGTACAGCTCGCCGATGAGCTCGATCGACTGCCCCGCCGGGACCTGCTTGGGCGGCTCGTGCAGGAACGCGAAGGCCTCGTCGGCGCGGGCAGGTGCAGCGAGGGCGATCGCGAACAGCAGGACGAGAATGCGCACGGGGTGTTGCGAGCGTCTTCGAGGCAGCGGCGGCTGTCAATCGCTGTTCACACGGCAGAGCTACTCGGCGCGCCCCGGATCGACCTTCGACGGATCGGTCGGGAAGCGCTCGAACTCCTCGAGGAGCTGCGCCGAGAACGCGAGCAGCGCCCGCGCGTGCGTGGGGAAGCGGAACATCGCCAGATCCTCTCCCGGCTGCCCGCGCGCGCCGTCGACGGACTCGAGCCGCGACGACAGCTCGATGCCGGTCTCGATGAGGAACGCCTCCGGCCCGCCCATCACCCGCACGAACGCCGACGGCGGCCCCGACGGCTCCAGCGCACAATCGGTCGGCGGCTGCCCCACGAGCGGCGTCCCGGAGAGCGCAGCGCGCGCGGAGGCCAGGACACCTTCGAGCCCTTCGAGAAATCGAATCAGCTCGAGGTCCAGCAGCCGCGACGGACCCAGCGCGACGATGGGCACGAATCCATGCTCCGTCAGCCCGCCCTCGTGCGCGTGCTCGTAGCGCTCGATGGCGATGGCAAACTGCAGGGCCGCAGGCGTCCGCACGCCGTCCGACAGCCGCGACACGAGCTCGAGCCGCAGCCGCAGATTCGACGTGTGATTGAGCAGCACCGCCATCAGTGAACCTTAGCAGGCGGTTCGTGGTAGGTGTCCCGCCCGAATGAGCCGTCTGCGCGCCTTCGCCAGGACCTACGCCCTCTCCACCCTCGCGGGCGTGATGTATTTCCTCTCGTGGATCGGCTTCGGCCTCTGGCCGCTGGCGTTCTTCTGCTTCGTGCCGTTCCTGTGGAGCATCCAGGGCGACACGCCGCGCCAGGCGCTCAAGAAGGGCCTGTGGTTCGGCCTCGTCACGCACATGGGCGGGTACACCTGGCTCGTCCACCTGTTCACCGTGTTCGCGTTCTTCCCGCTGCCGCTCGCGCTCGTGGGCTACGTCGGCGTGTGCGCGTTCCAGGGCGCGATCCTGGGCGTGTTCGCGTACGTCCTGCAGCACGCGAGGCAGCGCTCGAATTGGCCGCTCGTCGTGCTCTTGCCCATCGCGCTCTGCGCGACCGAGTGGCTCTATCCCCTGCTCTTCCAGAGCTACACGGGCGTCGCGCTGTATCCGCTGCTGCCCGTCGTGCAAGTGGCCGACCTGGGCGGCGTGCTCCTGCTCTCGGCCGTGCAGGCCATCGTCAACGGCGCCTTCGCGGATTCGCTGCTCTGGAACCAGGCCCGCGCCGCCGGCACCGCCAAGGGCCGCGCGCCGCTCGGTTCGGCCACCATCTCGCTCCTCGTGCTCGGCCTGTCGATCGGCTACGGAACCCTTCGCATCCGCGCCGTCGACGCCGAGCAGAAGGCCGCCGAGAAGATGAAGGTCGGCATCGCGCAGCCCAACGTGGGCGAGCTCGAGCTGCACCAGAACCCGCAGGCGAGCGTGAAGACGCTCCTCGACCAGACGGCCGAGCTCTCCGGCCGCGGCGCCGAGCTCGTGGTCTGGCCCGAGGTCGGCTTCAACACGCGCCCCATCGACACCGTCATGCCCGACGCCGGCGAGTGGATCCGCCGCGGCATCCCGGTGCGCCTGGTCGCGGGCGCGATGCGCTACGCGCCGATGTCGAAGGGGCCGCGCAAGCACGACGTGTGGAACTCGGCGCTGATGATCGACCTGGATGGGAAGATCACGGGCTCGTACGACAAGCAGGCGCTCTTGGCGTTCGGCGAGTACATCCCGCTGGGGGAGACGTTCCCGATTTTGTATCAGTGGTCGCCGATGTCGGCGCCGCTGTCGCGCGGGACGACGCAGGCGCCGCTGGTGGCGGGGAAGTACAGGCTGGCGACGTTCATTTGCTACGAGGACATTTTGCCGGGGATCGTCAACAAGCTGATGGCCGAGGGCCCCGGCGGGCGGCCGCATGTGCTGGTGAATTTGACGAATGACTCGTGGTACGGCGCGGGGAATGAGCAGGAGCAGCATTTGGTGCTGGCGGCGATTCGCTCCATTGAGCACCGGCGGTGGCTGGTGCGGTCGACGTCGACGGGGATCAGCGCGTTTGTGGATGCGGCGGGGAGGATTCTGCAGCGGATTGGGAAGGATGAGCGGGCGGTGATGGTCAGGGATGTGCCGATGCTCACCGGGACGACGGTGTACGAGGCGCTCGGGGATTGGCCGGGGTACTTGGCGGTGGTAGCCCTGGTGTCCGTGTTCTTGCGCGCGAGGCGGCGCCTAGCCTAGTCGACCGACACCGGTGCTCGGCCGAGTTCGGTACAGTTGAGAATGAACTGCACTGTCCCCTGGCGGCCGCCGCAAACTGGTCTCCTCATTGACCGGAATACGCCCCCTCGTCTTGGAGAATCACAATCCAAGGGCTTAGCAGGCTGTTGAAGATCGCCACTCCGCGCCACAGCCTCCCCTCCGCGTGTCCGGCTCGTTTTCGAGCCGGACCGCAGCGGATCAACCCTTCACTTCAGCTTCAGACGGCCTGCGGCACGAGCT
>JAFEBC010000739.1 GCA_018266095.1 Deltaproteobacteria bacterium | reverse complement strand
GTCGCCGGCGGCACGGTGACGGGCTCGTACAACATGCCCATGGCGGACCTCTCGAGCGCCAACTCGACGGGGGCCATCTCGGGGACGATCAGCGGGTCGTTCACGGCGGCGCCCTGCACGCTCTCGCACGCGCAGCGCTGCACGAGCTCGACGGGCGGGCCGAGCTGCAACTAGGCCGCGAGCCGGCGTCGCAGCGGGGGGGCTACAGGCCCATCGCCATCAGGTCGCGGCTGCCGGCGCGGCAACGCTCGGCGCGGACGATGGCCTCGAGGTCGGCGAAGGCGCGGTCGAGGTCGTCGTTGACCACCCAGTACTCGTAGGCGCGGCTCCGCTGGAGCTCACGGCGGGCCGCATCGAGTCGGCGGCGGACGGTGGGCTCGTCGTCGGTGCTGCGCGAGCGGAGGCGACGCTCGAGCTCGGTGAGCGAGGGCGGCAGGATGAGCACGCGGACGGCCTCGGGGTACTGGCCCTTGATGGCCTCGCCGCCCTGGACGTCGATGTCGAAGACGGCGAGGACGCCGCGGGACTTGGCCTCGTTCACGACCGCGCGCGGGGTGCCGTACTTGTGGCCGTGGACCTCAGCGTGCTCGAGGAAGAGGTCCTGGTCGATCATCTCCTCGAAGACGGCGTCGCTGACGAACTTGTAGTCGACGCCGTCGCGCTCGGCGCCGCGGGGGGCGCGCGTGGTGTAGCTGACGCTGAAGATGGAGCCCGGCTCCTTGGCGATGAGGCGGCGCGCGAGGGTGGTCTTGCCGGTGCCGGAGGGCGCGCTGAGGATGAGCAGGATGCAGGACATGGCGCGTGGAGTACTTGAATCTTGATTGGGGGTCCAGGGGGAGCGGGGCTCACCCCTGGTGGTGGAGCTCACCTATTCGATGTTTTGTATTTGCTCGCGGATGCGTTCGAGCTCGGCCTTCATCTCGACCACCAGCGCGGAGAGCTCGGCGCCCTGCGACTTGCTGCCGATGGTGTTGACCTCGCGGTTCGTCTCCTGGACCAGGAACTCGAGGCGGCGGCCTGAGGGCGCCTCTCCGGCGAGCAAGGCGCGCAGCTGCTCCAGGTGGCTCGCGAGGCGGGTCAGCTCCTCGGCGACGTCCACGCGGTCGGCGAAGAAGGCCACCTCCTGCGCCAGGCGCTGCGGGTCGACGGGTGTGCCCTTGGAGAGCTCGGCGATGCGGGCGGTGAGGCGCTCTCGGTAGGCCTCGATCGACTGCGGCGAGAGGGCGCGCAGCTTCTGGCCGGCGGCGGCGATGTGGTCCAGGCGCGCGTTCAGGTCCTTGGCGAGGGCCTCGCCCTCCTTGAGGCGCATCTTGTCGTGGGCGTCGAGCGCCTGCTCCAGCGCGGCCTCGAGGGCCTCCTTGCAGGCGGCCGGATCGGGCGGGGCCTCCTCGACAGAGATGACGCCCTCGAGCTGCGCGACGTCGTGGACGGACGGCTCGCCGGAGAGGGCCAGCTCGGTCTTGAGCTCGCGCAGGGCCTGCACGTAGGCGCTGGCGAGGGCGCGGTCGACCTTGGGCAGGAGCGCGCGGCCGCCGGTGGCGCCCTCGCGGCGGACGGAGAGGTCGATGGAGCCGCGCTGGATGCGGGCCTTGATGCGCTTGACCGCGTCTTGCTCCAGCGAGGAGAGCTCGCGGGGGAGGCGCGGCTTCACCTCGCAGAACTTGGCGTTCACGGAGCGCAGCTCGACGGTGACGACTTCTGCCTGGGCCTGGCCGCGTCCGGCGCCGAAGCCGGTCATGGAGCGGATCACGAGCGTCTCCTCGAAGGGGGCGTGAAAGTGGCGAATGCGGCGCGCGGAGTCAAGGCGCGGCGCGCGTGGAGGGGCGGGGCGCGCGTGGAGGGCCGGGGCGCGGCGTGGATCAGCGGGCCCGTTCGCTGGCGAAGCCGGCGATCTGCGAGGCGAGCGCGTCTGCGGTGCGGCCCTGCGTGGGGAGCGCGAGGAAGCGCGGGCCGTCGTGGGACCAGCGGGCGCCGTCGGGGCTGGTGAAGAGCGCGGCCACCTTGGCGCCACAGGCGACGGCGAGGTGCATGGGGCCGGTGTCGTTGGTGATGGCGAGCGTGCAGGCGCGCAAGAGGGCGGCGAGCGCGTGGAGGTCGGTGGGCGGGGCGTAGAGGGTGGCGGCCGGCGCGAGCTGCGTGACCTCGCGGGCGAGCGGCTCCTCGCCGGGGCCCCAGGTGACCAGAGAGCGGAGGCCGTGCGCGTGAAAGAGCGCGTCGGCGATGCGGGCGTAGGTGGCGGCGGGCAGGCGGTGGTCGGCCTTGCGGGAGCCGGGGTTCAACAGCGCGAAGGTCGTCAGGCCGAGGGGCGCGAGCGCTCGCTGCACCTCGCGGGCGGCCTCGGGCGAGCGGCCGAGCGCGGTCTCGAGCGGCGGCGGCGACGGCGGCGTGAGGCCCAATGGAGTCATCAGCTCGAGCTTGGAAGGCACCTCGCGGGCGCCCACGAAGGGCAGCGGGGCGACGCGCGTGTAGAGCGATGTCGGGCCGCGCTCGACGCCGACCACGATGTGGCGCGAGGCCACGCGGGAGAGCAAGGCGGACGTGAGCGAGAAGGAGTGCCAGTGGGCTGCGTCGAGGGCGGCGTCGTAGCCGGTGCGGCGCAGGGCCAGGAGGAAGCGCAGGAAGCGCAGCGGAGCGCGGAAGGCGTCCTTCTTGGCGAAGGGCACCACGTGGAGACCGGCGAGGCCCTCGGCGACGGCGGCGCGCTTGTCGGCGAGGAGCAGGTCGATGCGCGCGTGCGGCAGGGCCTCTTGCAGGGCGCGGGCGAGCGGGATGGTGAGGAGCGCGTTGCCCACGCGATCGTCGGGGCGCACGATGAGGATGCGCGCGAGCTCGGGCTTGGGCTCCTGCGCATCGTGAGCGGGCAGGAGCCACGACGCGAGGCGCGCCACGGCCCGGATCCACACGCCCGGCGCAGGGTCGACGTCGGGCCGTCCCGACGGGCTCATGCGCGCGGGCCTTCGTGCCCGGTGTCGAGGAACTGGCCGCAGACCTCGTCCACGCGCTCGGCGTCGAGGTCGCGCAGGCACTTGTGGTGGCCCAGCGGACAGCGGTGCGCGCCGTGCTCGCCGCAGGGGGCGCAGGCGAGGCGCAGCGAGATGGCCTTCTGGCGCGGGGCCCAGAGGTGGCGCGCGGGGTCGGTGGGGCCGAAGACGGCCACGGTGGGGATGCCGAGGGCGCGCGCGGCGTGCACGAGGCCGGTGTCGCCGCCGACGACGACCGAGGCCCGCGCGAGGATGGCGAGCGCCTCGCCGATGGGGTTGCCGCACGTGTCGAGGAGGCAGGCGCGGCTCTCGTCGACGATGGAGGCGGCCTGCTCCTTCTCCTTCGGCCCGCCCAGGAGCACGCAAGGCAGGCCGCGCTGCTCGAACAATTCGGTGAGCCGCGCGACGCGGTTCTTGGGCCAGATCTTGGTCTCCCACTCGCTGCCGAGGCAGAGCGCCGCGAAGCGCTTGTGCGTGTAGCCCGCGCGCGTGAGCAAGGCGTCGGCGGCGGCGCGGAACTCGGGCGTGGGCTCAAGGCGCATCGGGTGGTGCGTGCCGCCGAGCGCGTCGAGGAGGGCCGCCTCGCGCTCGACGAAGGGGCCGCCCGGATCGGGCGCGGTGTGCGTGTAGAGGAGGCGCGCGGCGCTCGACGAGAGACCCAGGCGCACGGGGATCTTCGCGCGCAGCGCGAGCAGGGCCGAGCGCAAGGAGCGATGCGGCAGGACGCACAGATCGTACCCGCGCTCTCGCAGGGTGCGCGCGGTGCGGAAGAGACCGGCCGCGCCCTTGTCCTTGCCCTTCTTGTCGAAGAGGAGCACCTCGCCCACGCCGGGGAACGAGCGGGCGACGTCGACGCCGCGCTTGCTCACGCACACGTCGATGGGGACGCCGGGGAACCGCGCGACGAGGCCTGCGAAGAGGGCCGAGGTGAAGACCGTGTCGCCGAGCCAGGCCGTCTGCACCACCAGGATGCGGCGCGGCGGGGTGTTCGTGAAGCGCTCGGCGAGTGCGGGCAAATTCGGCGCCTTGGTCAGTCGGTTTGCTGCGAAGAGGTTGCGTCTCTTGCCGAGGACCGGCTCAGGCCTCGAGCGGCTTGGCCTCTTCGATCAGCATCACCGGGATGTCCTCCTCGATGCGGTACTGCAGCTTGCACGCGCGGCAGAGGATGCGCGATTCGGCTTCCTTGAACTCCAGCTCGCCCTTGCACTGCGGGCAGGCGAGGATCTCCTTGAGCTCTGGGGCGATGGCCATGCGCTGCTGATACCACGAGCGGGGACGCGCAAGTAGGGGCTTGGTGCGGCGGGACTTCAGGGCCTGTCGCGCTCGATGGGAGGGAGCGCGGCGAGCTCTCGATAGAACGCGAGCGTGGCCTCGCAGGAGCGCTCGGTGGTGAAGCTGGCGGCGCGGGTGCGGGCGGCGGCGCCGAGGGACTTGCGCAGCGCAGGGTCGCCGAGCAGCTCGCGCAGGGCGGCGGCGATGGCGGAGGGAGAGGTGGAGTCGACCACGCGGCCGCTCTGGGAGTCGACGAGCTCGGCCGGGGCGCCTTCGTGGCCGGCGATGACGGGGACGCCGCAGGCCATCGCCTCCAGGACGCCGCGGCAGGAGCCGTCGTTGCCTTCGCGCAGCCACACGGCCACGTCGAGGGCGCGGTAGGCGTCGAGGAGCGCGTCGCCTGCGTGGTAGCCGCCGAAGTGGATGCGGCCCGGGGCG
>JAFEBC010000738.1 GCA_018266095.1 Deltaproteobacteria bacterium | reverse complement strand
TCCCGCGCGGCTGTCGGGCGAGAGCGGCTGGCTGCAGATGAGCTGGATGTCGCCGGCCGTGAACACCGCGGACTTCTGGTGCGCGCGCGCGGAGAGCTCCTCATCGGACTCGCCCGACTCCTCGAAGTCGAGCCAGCGCGTGTAGAAGTCGCGGGCGCGGGCGAGGTCGGTGACGTACCAGTGCGCGGAGTCGAGCTTGAGGAGTCCGAGGGATTCGGTGTCGGCCATGGCGTGCTCTCGAGTCAGAGTGTCTTGGTCAGCGGTGCTTCAAGTTCAGGGAGCCTTCGGTGCGTCCGGCTGGTTCGCGGGCGCGGCGGCGATGAAGGCCGGGAGCGCATTCAGAGCCGCTTCCACGCGCGTGAGCGTCGGGTACGCGCCGAGCGGCACCTCGAAGCGGCGCGCGCCCAAGAGCTGCGGCACGAGGCAGCAGTCCGCGAACGTCACCGTGTCGCCGTAGAGATACTTCCCCGCGTGCGGCGCCGCGAGCTTCTCCAGCGCGTCGAGGCCGTTGGCGATGAAGTGACGCACGAACAGCTTCTCGTCACCCTTGTACGTGTCGCGCACGAAGTTCGCGCACGCCGGGATCTGGTACGGCTGGATGCCCGAGTTGACCTGCTCGACCAGCATGCGCACGCGCGCGCGGCCGAGGGGATCCGCGGGCCACAGCTTGCCCTGCGCGTGCGTCTCCTCGAGGTACTCCACGATCGCCACCGACTGCGTCAGCAGCGTGCCGTCGTCGAGCTCCAGCACCGGCACCGCGCCGCTCGGGTTGCGCTTGCGCTGCGCCTCCGAGTTCTGCTCGCCCGTGATCAGGTTCACGGCCACGTACTCGTACGGGAGGTTCTTCAGGGCCAGGGCCAGCCGCACGCGCCAGCTCGCCGAGCTGCGCCAGTAATTGTAGAGCTTCATGTGAGCACCGCCTTCCGCACGAGTTGCGTCACTGCTTGGTCACTTCTGGTCACTTCTGGTCACGGTTTGATCGATGCGTCCGAACACAGTCTTGCCAGCCGCATCGAAGAGCTCGATCTCCACGCGATCCCCGAACTTCAAGAACGGCGTCTTGGGCGCGCCCGTGTCGATGGTCTCGATCATGCGCCGCTCCGCGAGGCAGCTCACGCCGCGCGAGCGATCCTGATTCGACACCGTGCCGCTGCCCAGGATGGTCCCCGCCGTGAACCGGCGCGTCTTCGCCAGATGCGCGATGAGATCGAAGAACGAGAAGTGCATCTCCGGTCCCGCGTCGCAGTGGCCCACGCGCTCGCCGTTGAGCCAGGTGGAGAGCGTGAGGTGCACGCGGCCGTCCTTCCACGCGGCGCCGAGCTCGTCGGGCGTCACGGCCACGGGCGAGAACGCAGTGGCCGGCTTGCTCTGCACGAAGCCGAAGCCCTTGGCCAATTCTTCCGGGATCAAATTGCGCAGCGACACGTCGTTCACGAGGCAGAGCAGCTTCACGAACGGCCCGGCCTGCGCCGCCGTGGTGCCTTGCGGGACGTCGCCCAGGATGCACGCGATCTCGCTCTCGAAGTCGCAGCCCCAGGCCTCGTCGCGCAGGGAGATCGGCGCGGTGGCCGCGAGCATGTCGCCGGAGCCGCCTTGGTAGATGAGCGGGTCCGTCAGCAGCGTCGCGGGCGGCTCGGCCTTGCGCGCCTTGCGCACCAGGATCACGTGATTCAGATACGCGGAGCCGTCGATCCACTCGTACGCGCGCGGCAGAGGCGCGAGCAGCTTCTTCGCGTTGTACGCCGTGGCCGGAGCGCGACCCGACTCCAACGCCTCGGCGCGCGCACGCAACGCAGGCTCGACCTCGCTCCACCGATCGAGCGCATTCTGCAGCGTTGGCGCGAGATCCTTCGCGGTGGTCCACGCCGACAGGTCGCGCTTCACCACCACGAGCTCACCGTCGCGGGTGCCGATGTCCAGGGTCGCGAGCTTCATCGAAACAGCGCTCCATCCCGCGTCGCAAAGCCCATGCGGGGCGCCGCTTATACCATGATCGCGCAGCGTCTTTGGCCGTCTGGCGCGAGCGCGGGCGGAGACGAAATGTGAGCACCTGCGCGCAGCAGCGGACGCGGCGCTGACACGCGCAATTCGCCCTCGGAGAACAGGCTCGCCGAGCCTCCCGCGCGCTCCCGGAATGTGAGTATCCGCGCGCCCCCGCGACGCATACGACTGAGGCTCCGCACCGACCTACAGGAGCCCCGCATGAACGCGCTCACCACCTCGCTCGCTGCCCGCCGCAAGGATCCCTCGCGCTTCCCGACCGACGCCGACCTCATCGGCTACGACCGCGCGCAGTCGTTCGCGAAGATGATCGCCGGCGAGATCGCGGCCCGCGTGCAGCCCGGCATGAACGAGCGCGACGCCGTGGCCACGACCGCGCAGGTGTTCAAGGACCACGGCATCAAGGACCACTGGCACATGCCCGTCATCGGCGTCGCCGACGGCAGCACCAAGTTCACCAGCGCTGGCCGGCTCATCAAGAGCGTCTTCGGCGCCAGGAAGCGCGTGCTGCGCGACGGTGACCTCATCTTCATCGACATCGCGCCGTTCTTCGAGGGCTACCCGAGCGACTTCACGCTCACGCACCTGTACGGAAAGAACGAGCGGCTGCAGCGGCTCATCGACTGCGCGCTCGGGCTCACGCGGCGCATCTCCACGCACCTGCGCGAGGACCAGCACGCGGGGCAGACGTGGGAGTGGATCAAGCGCGAGATCGAATCGAGCTGCGCGTATGACCTGCGGCAGTTCCCCATCAGCCCCGTGGCGCACCGCTTCGCGAAGGTGCCGGAGAGCTGGCCGTACTTCCGCGAGATCGGCACGGTGCATCTGTTCGTGATGGGGGCGCCGATTCTCTTGCGGAGCAGCAAGATCAACATGCGGGGGTTGTGGGTGATCGAGCCGCTGCTCGTGGACCGCGAGCTCGATCGCGCGGCGAAGACGGAGGAGATCGTGTTCGTGACGGGCGGGGAGACGCTGATCTTCGGCGAAAAGCCCTTCGCGGGCTGAAGTCGCCATCGGCGCTCCGGGGAACGCGCTCACGGCGAGCGTCACGGCAAGAGGTAGCGCTCCACCAGCTCCACGAGCTGCGCCTCGAACGCAGGCTCGCCCAGCCACTCCGGCCGCTCCGACGCCGCCGCGTGCACCGCGCCCTCGACGGCCTGCACCACCAGGAAGGCCTGGATCTCGAAGTCCTTCTGCACGCGCAGCTCGGCCTTGCGCTCGCGCATGGTAGAAGCGATGAGCGCGATGACCTCCTGCCGCGCCTTCGCGAGCAGCTCCGCGCCGCCCAGGAGCGGGAGCGATTCGAGGATCGACTTCACGCGCTTGGGCTTCTTCGCGTGCACCGCGATCATGCTGCGCACGCCTGCGCGGATGATGTCGGTGAGCGGACGGCCCTGAAGCTCGCCCGTGCGGCGATCGAGCTCGGCGCGCTCCTCGGCCAGGTCGGCCTCGAAGAGCGCGCGCAGGATGGACTCCTTGTTGGGGAAGTACTGGTACAGCGAGGCGATGGCCACGCCGGCCCGCTGCGCGATGGCGTTGGTGCTGAGGCGCCCGCTCCCGGCCTCGAGGATTTGAGCTGCGGCTTGGAGGATGTAGTCGACGGTGAGCCGCGAGCGGTGTTGCTGCGGGGACTTCTTGGGGGTGTGGCGGGGCGGGGGCACGGCGCGAGCGTAGCACTTTGAAACGTGAACGCTCGCCCCACGGCCGCCTACTGCACCTTCAAACTATTCCTGTGCATCAAGTCCCCGCCCTGCGTCGCCCACGCCCCGGGCTTGAGCCGCATCGTCGACCCCAGCGTGTACGACGAGATGAACCGCGGCCCGCTGTTCCCCGACACGTAGTAGTCGACCAGGAGGTGCCCGCCCGTCGGCGCCGGCAGGAGCGCGGGGAAGCTCAGCGTGTCGAAGCTCCCGTTGTTCTGCGACGCCAGTTGGTAGAGCTGCGACATCTGCTTGTTCGGCCAGATCTGCACCGCCGTCAGCGCGTACCCCTGCAGGCCGCCGCCGATGTAGTAGAGGACGCCGTCGTCGCCGAGCGAGATGTTGTT
>JAFEBC010000737.1 GCA_018266095.1 Deltaproteobacteria bacterium | reverse complement strand
TCACCTCGACCCCGCCGACGCCGAACGTCTACTTCACCGAGCCGGATCCGAACCCGAGCGGGAACCACACGCGCTACATCTATGCGCAGGACTGGCCCTACGCGGACCCGGCGTACACGACCTTCGACACCGACCAGGCGGGCGGCCTGGCCAAGACCTTCGAGCTCACCGACTCGAGCATCACGCTCGCCGTGCAGCCGCAGCTCCAGGGCACCAACATCGGCACGGTGACGGTCTACGATCACGGCGCGCAGCTCCTCACGCAGCCGTACTCGCAGGACTCCTTCTACAACACGCTGATGTTCGTCACCGTGCCGCTCGCGCCCGGCGCCCACGCGCTGACGATGACGTTCACGAGCAACTCGAACACGCCGCCGTGCAAGGTGGTGACGTGCACGGGTTCGGCCGCGAGCCAGGCGACGCCGGAGATCACGGGCCTCATGCACGCAAGGCCCGTGGCGCAGACCATCGCCTTCCCGCCGCTGGCGAATCGCACGTACGGTGACGCGCCCTTCGTCCTCGCGGCCACGGCCTCGTCGGGCCTGCCGATCAGCTACACCGTCACGGGCCCGGCCACGATCGCGAGCGGCGTGCTGTCGCTCACAGGAGCCGGCCTCGTCACCGTCACGGCCTCGCAGCCTGGCGACGAGACACACTTCGCGGCCGCCGATGTCACGCAGTCGTTCACCGTGGCCCAGGCCTCGCTGACCGCCGTCGCCTCCGACGCGAGCAAGCTGTCGGGCGATCAGAATCCGCTCCTCACCGGCACCGTCACCGGCCTCGTCAGCGGCGATGTCATCCTCGTCACCTGGAGCACGCAGGCCACCGCCGCGAGCCCCGCGGGCGCGTATCCGATCACGCCCGTGCTCACCGGCGACCGCCTCGGCAACTACCTCGTGAGCACCACCGCGGGCACGCTGACGATCCTCTCCTCGACGCCCGTGGTCGTGGCCGCCGCGGATCAACAGGCCGACGAGGGCGCGCCGCTCACCGTGAGCCCCGCCTCGTTCACGGATCCCGGCGACGCGACTGGCCCGTGGAACGTGAGCATCGACTGGGGCGACGGCTCCGCGCCCGTGAACTCGCTCGTCGGTGACCAGGGCGCGCTCGGCGAGGCCTCGCACACGTACACTGTATCGAGCGATCACACTGCATCGGGCGCATACGCTGTATCGATCTCGGTCACAAACCCCGCGGGCAAGACCGGCACCGCGACCTTCCACGTGACCGTCGTCGACCTCGCTCCCGTGATGAGCCCCGCGGGCACACAGGTGGCCGACGAGGGCGCGATGACCGCGTTCAACCTCGGCTCGTTCACCGACAGCCTCGACGGCCCGTGGACGGTCAGCGTGGACTTCGGCGACGGCACGCCGGCCTCGATCACGAGCGTCACCCTGCCCGGCTCGCTGGGCGCGATGAGCCATCAATACGCTGACTCGGGCCAATACACTGTATCGGTCACGATCGCCGATCGCGACGGCGTCTCCGCGCAGTCGGCGTTCACGGCGCAGGTGATGAACCTCGCGCCCGCGGGCGACCTGCTCGGCGCGCCCGACTCAAGCCCCGAAGGCATGGCGATCGCCCTCGGCGCCTCCATCAGCGACGCGAGCCCCATCGACACCGCCGCGGGCTTCAGCACGGTGTGGACGGCCACCAAGGACGGCGCCTTCTTCGCCAGCGGCACGGCGGGCTCGTTCACCTTCACGCCCGACGACAACGGAACCTACCTGGTCACGCTCGTGGTCACCGACAAGGACGGCGGCAGCGCCACCGCGCAGAAGACCATCGCCGTCACCAACGTCTCGCCCACGGCCACGACGCGCGTGCCCACCGCCGTCGACGAGGGCTCGACCTTCGTGCTGGCGCTCGACGACGCGAGCGATCCCTCCAGCGCCGACACCGCGGCCGGCTTCCGCTACGCCTTCGACTGCGGCACCGGCGCGGGCCTTGTGGACACGGGCAGCGTGAGCTCGATGACGTGCGCCACCACCAACGACGGCACGCTCCACGTGCGCCTGCAGTTGCGCGACAAGGACGCGGTCGCTGGTTCAATGGCTGAATGGTTGACTGGTTCAACCACTTGGACCGCGGACGTGATCGTCAACGGCGTGGCCCCCACCGCGCGCTTCAACGTCGGCGCCAGCACGACAGTCACCGAGGGCGCGCCGCTCACCATCGCGCTCGAGTCCCCGTTCGATCCCTCGGCCGCGGACACCACGGCGGGCCTGCGCTACTCGTTCGCCTGCGACCAGGGCGCGCCGCTCGCCACCGACTGGGCCAGCGCGGGCACCATCGACAACGTGACCTGCTCGTGGAGCGACGGGCCCAGCGTGCACGTCGTGCGCGGGCGCATCCTCGACTCGGGCTCGCTGTTTACGGACTACCAGGTCACCGTGAACGTGCTCAACGCGCCGCCCGCCGCGACGCTCTCTGGCGCGCCGGCCACGAGCGTCGAGGGCAATCCGATTGCGCTCACGGCCTCGGCCACGGATCCGAGCAGCGACGACACCGCGGCAGGGTTCGGCTTCGCGTGGGCCGTGACCAAGAACGGCATCGCGTTCGCCACGGGCGCGGGCCCCGCGTTCACCTTCACGCCCGACGACAACGGCGCCTACGCGGTCACGCTTACGGCCACCGACAAGGACGGCGGCCAGGGCACGGCCTCGGCGGGGATCGCGGTCACCAACGGAGCGCCCTCGGCCACGTTCGCGGTCTCGCCGGGGCAGGTCACGAGCGGCGGGCACTTCACGCTCTCGCTCACGGGCGCGAGCGATCCCTCGGCCGCCGACACCGCGGCTGGCTTCACCTACGCCTTCGACTGCGGCGGTGGCGCCTTCGTCACCTCCACGGCCTCGCTCGTCTGCACGGCGGGCGGCACCGGGACGTACACGGTGCGCGGCCGCATCACCGACAAGGACGGCGCGTCGCACGACTACGCGGGCTCGGTCACCGTCGGCGGCACGGCGCCCACGGCCAGCTTCGGCGGCCCCGCGTCGGTGAACGAAGGCAGCGCGGCGACGTTCGCGTTCACCAATGCGTCCGGCACGGGTCCCTTCCGCTACGCCTTCGACTGCAACGGCGGCACGCTGGCCTCGGCCACGTACGCGAACAGCGGCAGCGCTGCGTCGATCGCCTGCTCCTTCGACGACGGCCCCGCGAGCCGCACCGTCACGGGCCGCCTCTTCAACTCCAGCGGCGCCTCGACGCTCTACTCCGCCACCATCGCGGTCAAGAACGTCGCGCCCACGGCCACGCTCGGCACCAGCGGCGCCGGC
>JAFEBC010000736.1 GCA_018266095.1 Deltaproteobacteria bacterium | reverse complement strand
GCGTCCGTCGATCTGCTGCGCGCGGAGGCCGAGGTGGCGCGGGCGCGGGTGGTGGTGGCGCGCGCCAACGGTGCCCTGCTGTCGGCGCGCGGGAACCTGGCCGCGGCGCTCGGCGCCCAGGAGTTCCAGGTGGATGCGCGCGCAGACGCAGCCTCGGAGCGTCCCGCCGCCGCCCTGGAGCCGATCGACGACGCCGGGGCGCAGGCGCTGGCGCACGATCCGGAGCTGCGCGCGGCGCAGGCTGAGCTGACGGCGCAGGAGGCGCAGACGCGCGTGGTGGCCGCCGAGGACCGCCCTGAGCTGTTCGCGAGCGCCAGCCTGTCGGGACGCGCGGGCGGCGCGCCGTTGTCGAGCGGGGCCACGGTCTCGGGCGGAGGGCTCCTCCCCTCTGTCCCCAACTGGGACCTCGGTGTCGTCTTCCAGCTCCCCGTGTACGACGGCGTCGCCCGCGCCCGCGTGGACGCAGCGCGGGAGCGCGAGCGCAGCGTGCGCGCCGAGGTGGCCGCCGTGCGTGCCCGCGTGATCGCCCAGGTCCAATTCGCCTGGGCAGGCGCCCGCACCGCCGAGGACACCCTCCCCGAGCTGCAGCGCGCCACCGACGCCGCCCGCGCCAACCAGCAGCAGGTCTCCGCCCGCTTCGTCTCTGGGCTGGGCTCGACCGTCGACGTGGTCGACGCCGAGGCGCTGCTCATCGACGCCGAAGTCCAGCTCGCCCTCGGGACCTTCGAGGTGCTGCGCGCCCGCGCCCGCCTCGCCCGACTCACCGCGCAGGAGCTCCCTTGACCACCCTGGCCGCGCAGCCGCGCAAGACGCTCTCCGTTCCGCTGGTGCTGCTCGTCAGCGCCGGCTTCATCCTCGCCGTCGGCGGCGCCCTCTGGTTCAAGACGGCCCGCGGGCACGCGGCGCCTCCGCTCTCGGAGCAGCCCAAGGGCGTGACCACCGTGCCCGTCGTCGACGCCTCCTGGCGCGCGCAGCGGCGCTTCGTGGGCACGCTGGAGCCGTGGGTCGAGGCGCGCGTCGGCCCGCAGCTCATCAGCGCCTACGTGGACACCGTGCTCGTGCGCCCGGGCGCGAGCGTGAAGAAGGGCCAGGTGCTGGCGACCCTCGACTGTCGCGGCGCTTCGGCGGTGAGCAAGGCCGTGGGCATGCAGGCGCGCGCGCTGGAGGCGAGCCAAATGGCGTCCGCCAACGAGGCGCGGCGCGTGGAGGGCCTGCTCGCGCGCGGCTTCGTGTCCACCAACGAGGCCGAGGTGAAGCGGGCCGAGAGCCAATCCAAGGAGGCGCAGCTCCTGGCGGCGCGGGCGCAGCTCTCCGGCACCACGCTGCAGGTCTCGGACTGCGTGCTGCGCGCGCCCTTCGACGGCGAGGTGGCCGAGCGGCTCGCGGACCCCGGCGCCTATGTCCGCCCCGGGAACGCGGTCGTGACCGTGATCGATCGCCGCACCATCCGCGTGGTCGCCGACGCGCCCGAGACCGACTTCGACGCCATCGCGCCGAAGACGCCGGTGACCATCGCGGCCTTCGCCACCGGCGCCGAGCTGCGCGCCCAGGTCTCGCGCCGTGCGCCCGCGGCCGACCCGGGGTCGCGCACCGTGCGCTTCGAGATCGACCTGCCGAACACGGACCGCTCGCTGCCCGTGGGCACCACCGCCGACGTGCGGCTGGCGGCCGGCAGCGAGCAGCGCGCGTCGGTGGTCCCGCTGCCCGCGGGCTCGGTGCGCGGCGAGCGCGTGAGCCTCTTCGTGGTGGACGCCGGCGTGGCCCACAAGCGCACCGCCAAGCTCCTGGGCGAACGCTCGGGCCGCCTGTACCTCGAGCCGCTCCCCACGGGCACCCGCGTGGTGACCGAAGGCCGCACCACGCTGCTCGACGGCGATCGCGTGCGCACGGAGGCCCCGTGACCGGCGCGGCCCTCAAGAACCCGCTGGCGATCCTGATGGTGTGCATCGCCGTCATCGTCTTCGCCTGCGTGGTGACGCCGCGCATGAGCGTGGACACGTTCCCGGAGCTGACCCCGCCCGTGCTGGTGGTGGGCACGCTCGTGCCCGGCCTGGGCCCGAAGGACGTCGAGAAGACCATCACCTGGCGCATCGAGAAGTACGTGAGCGCCACGCCAGGCGTCGAGCACGTGGAGAGCGCCTCGCGCAACAACCTGAGCGTCGTGTACGTGTGGCTCAAGTGGGGCACCGACCTCAACGCCGCGCAGACCCTCGTGCAGCAGCAGGTCGCGTTCGCCATGTCGGCCGTGCCCAAGTCGCTCGGCGTCATCCCGCCGTTCGTGCTCCAGTACGACCCGTCCAACGCGCCGGTGGTGCAGGTGGCCGTGTACGGCGGCGGGCTCACCGGGCCGCAGCTCTACGACTTCGCGCAGAACAACATCGAGCCGCTGCTCGAGGGCATCCCCGGCGTGGCGAGCGCGGCGCTCAACGGCGGGCGGCAGCGGCAGATCAACGTGCTCGTCGATCCGGCCCGGGCCCTGGCCCGCGGCGTGACCTCGGCTGAGGTGGCGCAGGCGGTGTCGCAGACCAACGCGCTCCTCCCCTCGGGGCAGTTCATCTCGTCGCAGTTCGATTCGAACGTGACCACCAACGCCGTCGTGACCAAGGTCAGCGACATCGGCGACGCGCCGCTCAAGGTGGTCGGGGGCCGGCCGGTGCTCTTGCGCGACGTGGCGCGCATCGAGGACGGCGGCGCGCCCGAGACGCAGGCCGTGTCGGTCGACGGCCAGGACGCGGTGTACCTGAACGTGCTGCGCGTGCCCGGCGGGAACACGCTGGACATCGTCGACCAGGTCAAGCGCAGCGTGCGTGAGCTCAAGAACCTCCCGCCCGGCCTGCAGGTGAAGGCCATCTTCGACCAGTCGACCTTCGTGCGCACCACGTACAGCGGGCTCAAGCAGGAGATCGGTCAGGCGCTCGTGCTGGTGGCGCTGGTGATCCTGCTCTTCTTGCAGAGCCTGCGCGGGACGCTGGTGGTGTCGCTCGCCATCCCCATCTCCTGCGCGGCGACGCTCTTGGTGCTCAACGCCACGGGGCAGACGCTCAACGCCTTCACCCTCGGCGGCCTGACGCTGGCGATGGGCCGGCTCGTCGACGACGCGGTGGTGGTGCTCGAATCGATCCACCGGCACCGGCACCGCGGGCTGTCGGCGATGGAGGCCGCGCTGCAGGGGACGCAGGCGGTGGTGCTGCCGGTGCTGGCGTCGACGCTGACGACGATGGCCGTGCTCCTGCCAGTCGTGCTCTTCGCGGGCCTCGCCAAGCGCCTGTTCGTCCCCCTGGCGCTCACGGTGGCCGTGGCCATGGCGGCCTCGTACTTCGTCAGCATCGCGGTGACGCCGGTGGCCTGCCGCTTCTTCCTCTCCGACGAGCACCCGGGCGCGCTGGCCAGGAAGGTCGGCGCCGCCATCGAGCGCGTCGTCGAGGCGTACGCGCGCACGCTGGGCCTCGTGCTGCAGCACCGCGCCTGGCTCATCTCGATCTGCGCCCTCCTGGTGGCCGCGGCGTCGGCGGCGGCGCTCTCCCTGCCCAGCACGTTCTTCCCCGAGATCGACGAGTCGATGGAGCGCATCTACGTGCGCCTCGCGCCCGGGACCTCGTTGACGGAGGCCTCCGCGCGCATCCAGGAGATGGGCGAGACGCTGCGCAAGGAGCTGCCGCCGGGCAACGTGGAGCTGGTCCTCACCAACGTCGGCTCGCCGCAGAACGCGCGCTCGGCCATGAACAGCCCCAACGTGGGCCCGCACATGGGCTTCATCCGCCTCGCGCTCGTGGACGCCGAGGAGCGCACGCTGTCGCAGCGCGAGCTCGCGGACCGGGTGCGCACCATCCTCACCCGCAAGTACCCAGGCGCGGAGTTCCTCCAGTGGCCCGGCGGCCTCGTGGCCAGCGTGTTCTCGAACGGATACCTGGCGCCGGTGGTGGTCGAGGTGC
>JAFEBC010000735.1 GCA_018266095.1 Deltaproteobacteria bacterium | reverse complement strand
CGGTCGCGCCGAGCAGCGGATTGAGCGCGCGGCCTTCGTATCCGGCCACCTGCTTCGCCAGCGAGATCCCGCGCGGGATCGTGAGCAGCGCCACGAGCGGCAAGGGCGAGCGCAGGCTCCAGGCGACCGCGATGGTGGCCACCTGCGCCAGAGCGATGAGCGCGACGTACTCGCCGATCGCGAACCCGCGGCCGAAGCGGACCGCGAGCGTGCGCTTGTGCGCGACCGCATCGGTGTTCCGATCGCGCAGGTTGTTCACCACCAGCACGGCCGTCGAGAGCGCGCCCACGGCGGTCGCCGCGAACCAGGCCACGAGCGGGATGTGCCCGAGCTGCACGAACGTCGTCCCGCACACGGCGGCGAGGCCGAAGAAGGCGAACACGAACACGTCGCCGAGGCCCAGGTAGCCGAGCGGCGCGGGGCCGCCGGTGTAGGCGAGGCCGGAGAGGATCGACGCGATCCCGAGCAGCGCGATGGGCAGGCCGCCGATGGCGATGAGGTACGCGCCGATGGCCGCCGCGAGCGCGAAGACGAGGAACGTCGCGCGCTTCATGTCGGCCGCCGTGAGCCAGCCCGCCTGCACGGCGCGCGTGGGCCCCAAGCGCTCGGCCGTGTCGGCGCCCTTCTCGAAGTCGAAGAAGTCGTTCGCGAGGTTGGTGCCGATCTGGATGAGCATCGCGCCCGCGAGCGCGGCCAGCGCGGGGCCGAAGCGCACCTGGCCTGCCGCTGCGGCACAGGCCGTTCCCACGAGCACGGGCGCGACCGAGGCCGTCAGCGTGGCCGGACGCGCGGCCAGGAGCCACGCGCGCGCACGCGAGGGCGGAGTCGAAGCGACCGACACACCTGCGCCGCGCGCCTCGGCCGCCGCGCTCACGGCAGCCTCTTGAACTGCTTGAAGTTGGGCTTGCGCTTCTCCAGGAACGCCTTCTTCCCCTCGCGCGCTTCGTCGGTCAGGTAGAAGAGCAGCGTCGCGTCGCCCGCGAGCTGCTGCAGGCCCGCCTGGCCGTCGCAGTCGGCGTTGAGCGCGGACTTGAGGCAGCGCAGCGCGATGGGCGAGTTGGCGAGCATCTCCTGGCACCACTTGATCGTCTCGGCCTCGAGGTCGGCGAGCGGCACCACCGTGTTCACGAGGCCCATCTCCAGCGCCTGCTTGGCGTCGTACTGGCGGCAGAGGAACCAGATCTCGCGCGCCTTCTTCTGGCCCACGATGCGCGCCATGTACGAGGCGCCGAAGCCGCCGTCGAAGCTGCCCACCTTGGGCCCGGTCTGGCCGAAGCGCGCGTTGTCGGCCGCGATGGTGAGATCGCAGACGAGGTGCAGCACGTGCCCGCCGCCGATGGCGTAGCCCGCGACCTGCGCCACGACCGGCTTGGGCAGCGTGCGGATCTGGCGCTGCAGGTCGAGCACGTTGAGCCGCGGGATGCCGTCGTTGCCGATGTAGCCGCCCTCGCCGCGCACGCGCTGGTCGCCGCCGCTGCAGAAGGCGTCCTTGCCCGCGCCGGTGAGGATGACCACGCCGACCTGATCGTCGTCGCGCGCGTCGGTGAACGCGTCCTGCATCTCCTTCACCGTCAGCGGACGGAAGGCGTTGCGGACCTCGGGGCGGTTGATGGTGATGCGGGCGATGCCCTCGGCCTTCTCGTAGACGATGTCCTCGTAGCGGCCCGACTTCTTCCACGCCAACTGGCTCATGGTGTCTCCTGGTTGATCACTTCCGCGAGCGCGCGCGGGCGCTCGAGCACGACGTCGTGTCCGGCGCCGTCGATGATGCGGACGTGCGCGTGGACCAGATCGCGCGCGGCCTCGCGGGCCAGCGCGGTGAACTTGGGATCGAGGGCGCCCGCCACCAGCGTGACCGGGATGCGCACGGCGTGGAGCTGGGGCCGCCAGTCGGGCATCTGCGAAAGGCCGTGGTGGCGCAGCGAGCGCGCGAGGCCTGGGGCGGTGTTCGAGAGCAGCAGGGCGCGGCGCCGGGCGCGGACTTCGTCGGGCAGCGCTTGCTGCGAGCGGAACAGGTCCTGCGCGAGCCAGCGATCGGCGAAGGCATGCAAGGGCAGCGCGCCGGGCGGCTGCGACGCCTCCAGCAGGTGGATCCACTCGGCGTCGTGCGCCTGGCGCGCGGGGCGGTCGAACTGGCTCAGGCCCGGGTTGACGCCGACGAGGGTGGCGCGCGACACGAGCCGCGGGTGGCGCACGATGAGGCCGAGCGCGAAGCGGGCGCCGAGCGAGTAGCCGGCGAGGTGCACGGGCGCGCCGGCTGCGTGCGCGGCGAGGGCGAGCGCGAGGCGATCGATCTCGCTGTCGAACGATCGCGTGGGCTCGGTGGCGCCGTCTGCGCCGTGGCCGAACAGACGCGGGGCGAGGATGCTGGCCGGACGCAACGAGCCGCGCAGCGAGTCCAAGGAGTCGGGGCCGCCCGCGAAGCCGTGGAGGAGCACGAGCGGCGCGCTCACGGAGCACCTCGCGCGAAGGCTTGGGCGAAGGCCGCTTCAGCCGTGCGTGCGAGCGCGGCAAGGTCGTCGCGCGCGCCGTGCTCGGGGACGATCGCCTCGATGACGCTGGCGCCTGGGTGGGCGAAGGCTGCGTCCAAGGCCTCGTGCAGCGCCGCGGGCGTCGCCACCTGGCGGTACGGGAGCGAGAACTGCGCGGCGGCGAAGCCGAAGCGAAGCCCGTGCGGCGTGGTGAAGTGCGAGAGCTCGCGTTCGCTCAGACCCGCGCGCGCCACCGGGAGCTGCTCGAAGATGCGCCCGCCGCCGTTCTGCAGCACCAGGAGGACGAGCGGCGTCCGCAGGGCGCGGGCCAGCTCGAGGCCGCCCAGGTCGTGCAGGAAGCTCGTGTCGCCGACGAGCAGCGCCACCGGCTTGCCCTGCGAGGCGGCGCCAGCGGCCCCGGAGATGAGCCCGTCGATCCCGTTCGCGCCCCGCTGGGAGAGGACGTCGACGTGCCTGCGCAGCCGCGGCGCGGCGGCGTCGAGGAGGCGGATGGGCAGGCTGTTGCCGGTCATCACCAGCGCGTCCTCGGGCAGGCGCGAGAGGAGGGCCCGCGCCGCGCCCAGCTCGGACAGCGCGGGCTCGCGCGAGAGCTGCGCGTCGAGCTGGCGATCGATGGACACCGCGGCGTCTTGCAGCGGGCGCAGCGGCGCGCGGGCTCCGTCGAGGTGCTCGTCGAGGGCGCGCAGCGTGGCCGCGATGGGCGCACACACCAGCTCGTCGGCCTGCGCGGTGAAGTCGTTCCAGCCGTGCGGCGCGATCACCACGTGCGTCGCCCGCGGCTGGGCGGCGAGGAACGGCTCCCAGGCGCTCGAGGTGGGCGACGCGCCGAGCTGGAGGACGAGATCGAAGGCCTGCCCGCGCAGGGTGGACGACGCGAACACCAGGTCGGGGGCGAGGTCGGGCACGAAGTCTGGCGCGCCCAGGCGCAGTTGGCTCGTGGCGTCGGCGGCCAGCGTGAACCCCGTCTTGCGCAAGAGGGAGAACAGCGGCCCGCGGGCGTCGCGCTGCGAGAGCGGCCCCGGCCCCGCGACGATGAGCCCGCGCTCGCTGCGGGGCAGGAGCTCGGCCAGGTGCGCGGTGGTCTGCGTCGAGGGGGCCGAATCAGGGAGGTGAGCCCGCGGCGCCGGCTGGGTGAGCAGGGCGTGCACGCGGGCAGCGGCCTCGCGCTCGGCCGGGTCGCGCGCCTCGAGGGGCTCGAGCGGCTTCTTCGCGCGCACGTTCACGTGCACGGGACCGGGTGTGGGCCACTGCGCGTCGTGGACCGCCTGCACCACGCGCCGCCGCAGCGAGCGCAGCGACAGGTCCGTCCCCTCGGGAACGCCCAGCTCGACGAAGCTGCGCACGTGCGTGCCGAACAGCCGCGTCTGATCGATGGTCTGCGGCGCGCCACAGTCCATCAGCTCGAAGGGCCGGTCTGCGCTGAGGACGATGAGCGGCACGCGCGCCTGGGACGCCTCGATGACCGCGGGGAAGTGATGGGCCGGCGCGGTGCCCGAGGTGCAGATGAGGGCCGAGGGCCTGCCCGTCGCGCGGGCCTGGCCCAGGGCGAAGAAGGCCGCGCTGCGCTCGTCGATCACGTCGCGCACGGTCAGGCCCGGCGTGCGCGAGGCGGCGAGGACCAGCGGCGTGGAGCGGGAGCCGGGGCTCGCGATCACCTCGCGCACGCCGGCCTTGACCAGCGTGTCGAAGAGCAGGGCAGACCACTCCGACAAGAGCGTCAGCGGCGCGGCGGCAGGGGTCACGGCGACACCCCGAGGGCTCGCAAGAACGCGCGCTGCTTGAGCCGTGTCTCGCGCAATTCGGCGGCCGGATCTGAGCCGCGCACGATGCCGGCGCCCGCGTACACGGTGGCGGTGCGGTCGCGCAGCACGCCAGAGCGCAGGCCCACCCAGAAGTCGCCGTCGCCGCGCGCGTCGAACCAGCCGAAGGGGCCCGCGTAGAGGCCGCGCGGCTGCGATTCTCCCTCGACCAGGAAGTCCACGGCCTGGCGCCGCGGCACACCGCCGACCGCCGGTGTCGGGTGCAGCGCCTGGACCAACTCCAGCACGTGCGTGAGCTCGCGCAACGAGGCGGCGATGGGCGTGTGGAGATGCGCGACGTGCCGCAACAGGCGGCGCCCGGGCTGCGGCGCGATGCTCAGCGAAGAGCACAGCGGGGAGAGGGCGCGCGCGATCTCGCGGATCACCACCTCGTGCTCGGCGAGGTCCTTCTGGCTCGACGCCAACAGCTTGAGCTCGTCCGCGGCCGCGGTGCCGGCGAGCGCCTCGCTCTCGACGTGCGTCCCGCTGCGCCGCACCAGCCGCTCTGGCGACACCGCCACGAAGGTCTCACCGTCGTGCGCGAGCAGCAGCCGCGCGCCCCAGCCGGCCTCGCGCAGCAACGCCGCGAGCACGCTCGTCGGGTCGGCCTGTGACTCGAGCGCCACCTGCGTCTGGCGCGCGAGCACGACCTTCTGCAGCTCGCCCTGGTCGATGCGGTGCAGCGCGCGCGACACCAGCGCCTCCCACGCGGCCGTGTCGCCCTCGTCGATGCTGCGCACGTGCGGAGACGAGGCCGGATCCGGCGCGTCGGCGAGCCGATCGTGGGCGCGCAGGAGCAGGTCGAGGAGCTGGGCGCGCCGGACCGCATCCGCGCGCTCGTCGGCTGTCAGCGTCAGCGAGAGGAAGCTCGCTCCCGCGCTGGTGGCGAGGCGGAGCCGCGGCAGGACGAACATGCCGGCGCTCTGCGAGGACGAGAAGGGCAGCCCGCCCAACAAGCGCAGCGTGGGCGCGGTGGCCCGGCCCAGCGTGTGCTCGTCGAACTCCGCCAGCGCACGGGTCGCGCGCGAGGAGAGCTCGGCCGCGTCGTGCGCGCGCACGGCCAGGACGGCGCCCACCCCCGCGAACCCCACGTCGTCG
>JAFEBC010000734.1 GCA_018266095.1 Deltaproteobacteria bacterium | reverse complement strand
TGAACAACTCGGGAAAGAGCACCATCATCGGCGCGTTGAGAGTTCTTGAGGCAGGCCTAAGACGAGCACGCTCCAAGAAGCCTCAGCTCGTTCATGGACCGCACGGAGAGAAGTACGGATACTACTTGGCCACCGAGGAGATTCCGACATCCCTCGAGAACGCGCGTACGGATTATTCCGACGAAACTGCGATCGTTACTTTTCGATGCAGTGCTGACCTGAGTTTGGTGCTTGCGTTCCCAAAAGAAGGACCTCCGTGCCTCTTTGCGAATACAAGCGGTCCGCAGCCTCGGACTCCTGCGTCGTTTGTTGGCTTGGTTCCACTTCGTGTTGTGGTTGTACCGGTCTTAGGGCCCGTCGAGCACAGAGAAGTCCTCGTAGAACCGGACACAGTCAATCGCGGCATTGCTACACATCGCGCATCGCGGCACTTTCGAAACTATTGGCGGCTCCATCCCGAAACCTTCCCCGAGTTTCAGCGCCTCCTTGGTGAATCCTGGCGGGGCATGGTCGTGCGGCCACCGGAACTTTCCGGCACCGATCTCTCTCTTTTCTGCGAAGAGAACCGAATGTCGCGAGAGCTATTTTGGACGGGATTTGGCTTCCAGGTGTGGTGCCAACTTCTCACTCACGCAGTGCGAGCGATGGACGCGTCGATGTTTGTGGTTGATGAACCCGACATCTATTTGCATCCAGAGATCCAGGTGCGATTCATCTCGCTCCTGCGCGCGCTAGGTCCAGATATCGTCCTTGCGACACATTCAGGCGAGATCATTGGATCTTGCGAACCATCGGAGATCCTTCTTATCAACAAGTCGCAGCGATCAGCATCGCGCCTGGGAGACGTTCGTGAGGTCCAAGCGGCCCTCGACCAAATTGGATCCCTTCACAACATTACTCTCGCTCGCTTGGCGAAGGCTGCGCGGATCCTCTTCGTTGAGGGTGATGACTACAAGATCCTCCAGCGCCTCGGACAGGCCATGGGCTTGGGTCAACTAGCAGATCCCGACGCGCTGGTTGTTGTTCCGGTTGGAGGCTTCTCGAACTGGCGCAGGGTCGAAGGGTTTAGTTGGGGACTTGTACAAGCCTCGCAGCAGCGGCCCAAGATCGCGGTACTCCTAGATCGGGACTTTCACACGCCGTGGGAGATTTCCGAAGTCGTAACGAAGCTCTCGGGTCTCACAGAATGGGTGCAAGTTCATGAACGCAAGGAGATCGAGAACTACCTCCTTTGCCCTGATGCAATACATCGAGTCTTAGCTCGACGTGCAGCGCAGCGTGGAGCAGCGCTAGCGCACACGCCCGCCACCATTCAACAAGCATTGGAAGAGTGCATCCACAGCGTCTGCAACGAGACCCGGGCGCAATGGGTAGGGGCACGGTTGACTGGTTCAGGAAAGGGTATCGATCTGACCACGCGCCTGGCGCAAGCGACGGCGGAGTTCGACTCTGTTTGGGCAACCCTCTCCGGACGACTCGCGGTCGCCCCAGGCAAGGAAGTCCTCGCGAGGTTGGCAGGACGCCTTCAAACGGAGACTGGTCTTAGCGTTTCGGCGACCACAATCTCGCTCGAGATGACCCCGTCTGAGATTCCTGCGGAGCTCGGCGGGACAATTCGGAAAATCCAAGCCTTCGCGGCATCCTGACCGTGGCCTTCGGTCGCCAATGCCAGTGAGGAGACCTGCTGGCGTTCTTGCTTGTTACTCGCGCGACCGCTGCGCGGAGCGATCACTCCGCGCAGCGTAAAGTCCTGGCTGAACTGCCTACCCCGGCTGCTTGGTGATGCGCAGGTACGGCTTGGGCGACCGCCAGCCGTCCGGGAACATCTTCTTCGCGTCCTCATCCGAGACCGAGCCCGAGATGATGACGTCGTCGCCCTTCTTCCAGTTGACTGGCGTGGCCACCTTGTACTGCGCCGTCATCTGCATGGAGTCGAGCACGCGCAGGATCTCGTCGAAGTTGCGGCCCGTGGTCATCGGGTACGTCAGCATCAGCTTGATCTTCTTGTCCGGCCCGATGATGAACACCGAGCGCACGGTCGCGTTCAGCGCGGCGGTGCGGCCGTCCGAGGTGCCGGGCTCCTCGGCGGGGAGCATGTTGTAGAGCTTGGCCACGGCCAGGTCGGTGTCGCCGATCATCGGGTACTTCACGGGCGACCCTTGCGTCTCCTCGATGTCCTTCTCCCACTTCGCGTGGCTCTCGACCGGGTCGATGGACAGGCCGATGAGCTTGGTGTTCCGCTTGGTGAACTCCGGCTCGATCTTGGCCATGTAGCCGAGCTCGGTGGTGCACACCGGCGTGAAGTCCTTGGGGTGCGAGAAGAGGACGGCCCACTGGTTGCCGATCCAGGTGTGGAAGTCGATGGGGCCGTGGGTGGTCTTGGCCGAGAAGTTCGGGGCCGTATCGTTGATGCGAAGGGTCATGGTGTCTCTCGTGGGTTGCGTGGCGCGGCGCTGCGACGATCCTCGCGCGGCAGCTTGCCATGACGCGAGGCGACTTGTGCGGGATCTCTGATGACGCTGGCCGCCCGGCGATGCGAACCGAACGTCACCTGCCGCACTTGACACCGGCCGCGCGCTGGCTATGTTGCGCGCACCCTTGGCACTCCCAAGCGGTGAGTGCCAGAACTAACTCGTTGTAAACACAGGAGACACACCATGAAGCTTCGTCCGCTGCAGGACCGCGTGATCGTGAAGCGCGTGCAGGAAGAGGAGAAGACCAAGGGTGGCATCATCATCCCGGACACCGCCAAGGAGAAGCCCATCGAGGGCGAGATCCTGGCCGTGGGCAACGGCAAGATCCTCGAGGACGGCAAGGTCCGCGCGCTCGACATCAAGGTCGGCGATCGCGTGCTCTTCTCGAAGTACGCCGGCACCGAGATCAAGATCGACGGCGAGGAGCACCTCATGATGCGCGAGGAAGACATCCTCGGCGTCATTGAGCGCTAAGGGCTTTTTTCCGCCCTCGTCTCTAACCTTTCCAACACTTCCAGGAGTCCAAAATGTCCAAGGAAATTCTGTTTGACGTTCGCGCCCGCGAGGCGATCCTCAAGGGCGTCAACACGCTCGCCGATGCCGTCAAGGTCACTCTCGGGCCGAAGGGCCGCAACGTCGTGATCGAGAAGTCGTTCGGCAGCCCCACGATCACCAAGGACGGCGTCACCGTCGCCAAGGAGATCGAGCTCGAGAACAAGTTCGAGAACATGGGCGCGCAGATGGTGAAGGAGGTCGCGTCGAAGACCTCTGACGTGGCCGGCGACGGCACCACCACCGCCACCGTGCTGGCGCAGGCGATCTTCCGCGAGGGCAGCAAGCTCGTGGCCGCCGGCAACAACCCGATGGAGATCAAGCGCGGCATCGAGAAGGCCGTGGCCGTGGTCGTCGAGGAGCTGAAGAAGCTCTCGAAGCCGACCAAGGATCACAAGGAGATCGCCCAGGTCGGCATCATCTCGGCCAACGGCGACCAGACCATCGGCAACATCATCGCCGAGGCCATGGAGAAGGTCGGCAAGGAAGGCGTCATCACCGTCGAGGAGGCCAAGAGCCTCGAGACGACGCTGGACGTGGTCGAGGGCATGCAGTTCGACCGCGGCTACCTCTCGCCGTACTTCGTGACCGACGCCGAGCGCATGACGGCGGAGCTCGAGGACCCGTTCATCCTCATCCACGAGAAGAAGATCTCGTCGATGAAGGACCTCCTGCCGCTGCTCGAGCAGGTCGCGCGCGCGGGCAAGCCGCTGCTCATCATCGCCGAAGAGGTCGAGGGTGAGGCGCTGGCGACGCTCGTCGTCAACAAGCTGCGTGGCACGCTGAACGCCTCGGCCGTCAAGGCCCCGGGCTTCGGCGACCGCCGCAAGGCCATGCTGGAGGACATCGCGACGCTGACCGGCGGCCGCATGATCGCCGAGGACCTCGGCATCAAGCTGGAGACGGTGCAGCTCAAGGACCTCGGCCGCGCCAAGCGCGTGTCGATCGACAAGGACAACACCACCATCGTCGACGGCAACGGCCAGAAGGCGCAGATCGAGGCCCGCGTGAAGCAGATCCGCGCGCAGGTCGAGGAGACGACGTCGGACTACGATCGCGAGAAGCTCCAGGAGCGTCTGGCGAAGCTCGTGGGCGGCGTGGCCGTGATCAACGTCGGCGCGGCGACCGAGACCGAGATGAAGGAGAAGAAGGCTCGCGTCGAGGACGCGCTGCACGCGACGCGCGCGGCCGTTGAAGAGGGCGTGGTGCCCGGCGGCGGCGTGGCGTACCTGCGCTGCCTCGCGGCGCTCGAGAAGCTGACGGTGTCGGGCGGCGAGAAGTTCGGCGTCGACATCATCAAGAAGTCGCTCGAGGAGCCCATCCGCCAGATCGCCGGCAACGGCGGCTGGGAGGGTTCGATCGTGGTGAACAAGGTGCGCGAGGGCACGGGCGCGTACGGGTTCAACGCGGCGACGGGCAACTACGAGGACCTGCTCGCGGCCGGCGTGATCGACCCGACGAAGGTGAGCCGCACGGCGCTGCAGAACGCGTCCAGCGTGGCGAGCCTGATGCTGACGACCGAGGCGATGATCGCCGAGAAGCCGAAGGAGAAGGAAGAGGCTCCTGCGGGCGGCGGGCACGGGCACGGGATGGGGATGTAAGAAGGACCTGATTCCGAGCTAGCGCAGGATTCAAGACGGCGGCCTCCGAGGGAAACCTCGGGGGCCGTTGTCGTTTGAGGGACTGATTCGTAAAGTTCCATTCATTGAAAGGGAGAGCAGATGGCCAGGAAGCCAGAAGTATTTGAGACTGCTTTCGAGAGCTATACGCGCGGTGATCTCCTGGGCGAAGGCGGATCGGGGCAAGTATTCGCTGCGGTCGACAGTGCGCAGAATCAAGTCGCGATCAAGATCATGGGTAAGGAATCGACCTCAAAGAGGCGCCGATTCAAGAACGAGACGTCGTTCCTCTCGGCGATCAAGCATCCCAACATCGTTCCCGTGTTCGATCGAGGTATCCACGCTGGTCAACCGTTCTATGTAATGCCACGGTACGGGGGGAGTCTCCGCACCTTGATGGAGAGCGTCCTGCCGGCGGAGAAACTGCTTTCGATGTGGAGGCAGATCCTGGATGGAGTCGAGGCGGCTCACCTCCTCGGAGCGATCCACCGTGACCTCAAGCCAGAGAATGTGCTCGTCGACGCGTCAGGGGCGATGCTAGTTGCGGATTTCGGCATCGCCAGTTTCGTTCAGGAACGCATGGAAACGAATGTCGAAACCGGACCTGGTGAGCGGTTGGCGAACTTTGAGTATGCGGCACCAGAGCAACGACGGAAGGGTGCTCAAGTCGGCGTGGGGGCGGACATCTATGCCCTTGGACTGATACTCAACGAACTGTTTACTGGTGCTGTGCCTCAAGGGACGGCATTCGCCCGGATCTCAGAGCGTGCTCCATCCCTGGAATATCTCGACGCCATCGTTGATCGATGTTTGAGGCAAGCGCCCTCAGATCGCTATTCCTCGATTCAGGAGTTGAAATCTGATCTCCAAGCTAAGCAGGGGCAGATGGTAGCGACCCAGCGCCTGAGCAAGATTACGAATCAGGTTGTGGAGGCAAGTACGATCGACGATCCCCTGGCGCTGAGCTCACCGTCACTCATTGCCTTTGATTGGGCGGATGGGATCCTTAGCTTGACCCTGTCTCGTCCGATTAGCAACGAATGGGTCGCGGCACTGCGTAGGGCCGATAGCGTCACGTCGGTTCTCGGAAAGGGGCCTGACCGCTTCCGCTTCAGCGGGACAGTGGCCTCGGTAAGCGCCGAGGAACACGAAGTCCAACAAGTCATCAACTACTTCAAGGAATGGCTCATAGTGGGGACGAATCGATATCGATACGAGTATGAGCAAGCTGCGAGACGCAGGGAAGCCGACGAGCGGGAAGATCTCCAACGGCAACGTGCGAGCGCAGAAGCGCGCTTGCGGGTGCTCAAGACTGTGAAAATCTAGTCGTTGGGTGCCGGACGTAGAGGGAGCGTCGCTACATCCTAACCAACTGCGGCACCCGCTCGAAATCCGTGTCAAATGTCAGCAGCGCGCACCGATGCTGCAGCACCAGCGCCGCGATCCACACGTCATTGATCGGAATCGGCGTCCCTTGCCTTCGCAACTGCGCGAACAACTGCGCATACACCCGCGTCGTCTCCTCGTCGCACACGAGCAGTTCCACCCTCTCCGAGTCGAGGAACCTCGTCAGCACGCTCTCGTTCTTGGCCCCCTTCGTGCCCAAGGCGAACCCCGCGCGCAGCTCGGCCACCACGGGCACGGGCATGGCGATCCGCTCGGCGAGCTGGACTTTGTCGATCACGTCGTGGTCGCCGTCGGCGAAGCGGCGGTAGGCGTTGGTGTCGAGCGCGAGCTTCATCGCCAGTCACGCTCGTCGACCTTGCGCTGCTCGGCGAGGGCACGTTCGACGGCGGGGTCGTGGACCCAGGTGCCGGCGAGGTGGTCGAGGTCGTGGCGGCGGGCTGGCGTGTTGGCGACGCCGGCGGCGTTGCGCAGGAGCTCGACCAGCAGGCGATTGAGGCTCAAGCCGCGCTCGCGGGCCTGGCGCCGCAGGACACGGCTGACGGAGTCGGGGACGTCGCGGATGGTGAATTGATGCGTCTTCATGCCTGCATGATGTCAACTCAGTGCAGGCAGTGCAACGTCAGGCGCCCTTCCTCAAGTTCTCCCGCACGATCCGCGGATGCCTCGCCGCGATCCTCAGCAGCGCCACTGCCGGCCCCTCCGGTGACCGGCGCCCCTGCTCCCAGTTGCGCAGCGTGTGCACGCTGATCCCGAGTGCCTTCGCGAAGTCCTGCTGGCTCAGCCCGACGAAGCGCCGAAGCGTGGCGATGTCCTCGCCGGTCTCGAAGCGTCCCTCCATCAGGCGCTTGCGTTGACCGTGCCGGATGCTCCGAGCGAAGTCCTTCTCCGTGAGCTCGCGCATGGACTGACAGTAAGCCAATGACTGAGTCAGTCAATGGCCGAACTGGGCCGCTCCTGCCGACTGCGGGCGTGCTTGCGCAGGCCATCCTTCAGGTCAGCAAGGCTTCGCTTCTTCGGCCTTTCGGCGAAGAGCGTCCCGTGCAGGTCCCTTGAGGACACACAGGCGAACTGGCCCTCGTCGGCGGAGATGGCCTGGGGCTGCGTGGTTTGGCTGGAGGTGCGACGCTTCATGAACCCAGCGTAGCGATGTGCGAAACAATCCGAAAGTCGGGACGTCATTCTCCCGGAGGCCGCATGCCCATCCTCGCCATCGCGCTCCTGGCCACAGTCACCGCCCACACCCTCCACGACCCGCACGCCGCCCGCGACCGCCGCCTGTGGGTCTACACGCCTCCCGGCTACTCCACCTCCAGCACGCCGTTCGACTTGCTGATCGCCTTCGACGGCGAGGAGTACCAGGACGACATTCCCCTCCCCGCGATGCTCGACGAACTCGCCGCGTCACACCGCGCGCCACCCATGGTGGCCGTCCTCGTCGACAACGGCTCGGGCGCCGCGCGCACCGCGGACCTCGGGAACTCCGCGAAGTTCAATGCCTTCCTCGCCGACACGCTCATTCCCTGGGTGCGCAAAGGGTGGAACGTCACGCGCGACCCCGCGCACACCATCGTGACGGGCTCCAGCGCGGGCGGCCTCGGGGCGGCCTCCGCGGCGTTCGCGCATCCCGACGTGTTCGGCGTGGTGCTCTCGCAGAGCGGGGCGTTCTGGCGCGGCAACGAAGGGTCGAACGACGCGCCCTATGAGTGGCTCACGGAGCAGGTGGCCGCGTCGCCGAAGAAGCCGGTGCGCTTCTGGCTCGAGGTGGGCGAGCGCGAGACGCACGCGGTGCTGGGCGGGTCAGGGCCGGTGTTCATCGAGGCGAATCGGCGCTTCGCGGAGGCGCTGAAGGCGAAGGGGTACGACGTGACGCTCACCATCGTGCCCGATGGCGTGCACAGTCCCGAGACGTGGAAGGCGCGGCTGCCCGCGGCGCTGGAGGCCGTCGCGCGCAAGGTCACGCGGCCGTAGAGCGAGGAGCCCGCCGGGCAGATCGGTGTGCTACATCCCGCGCGTGCCCAAGCCGAAGAAGAAGCTCCTCCGCATCGTCTCCTGGAACATCAACGGGCTGCGCGCCGGGCACCGCAAGGGCTTCCTGCCGTGGCTCGCGCAGGAGAAGGCCGGCATCGTCTGCGTGCAGGAGACGAAGATCGACGCCGAGACGCTGGCGCGCGAGGTGAAGGTGCCGGCGCCCGGACATCACGGCGTGTTCGCGCACGCGAAGAAGAAGGGTTACTCGGGAGTCGCCACGTTCAGCAAAGTCGAGCCGCTGTCGACGCGCGTGGGTGTGGGCATCGAGCGCTTCGACGACGAAGGGCGCGTGGTGGAGACGGAGCACGAGAGCTTCCTGCTCTTCAACGCGTACTTTCCCAAGGGCAGCGGGACGCTGCGCGACAACTCGCGCGTGCCGTACAAGCTGGACTTCTATGCGGCGCTGTTTTCGCACGTGAAGAAGCGGCGCAAGGCGGCCAAGAAGCCGGCGATCGTGCTGGGCGACTTCAACACGGCGCACAATCCGATCGACCTGGCGCACGCGAAGTCGAACGTGATGAACAGCGGCTTTCTGCCCGAGGAGCGCGCGGACCTCGAGCGGCACTTGAAGTCCGGCTATGTCGACACGTTCCGGGCGCTGCATCCGGACACGGTGCGCTACTCGTGGTGGAGCCAGATCCCGGGCGTGCGCGAGAAGAACGTGGGCTGGCGCATCGACTACGTGTGGGTGAGCGAGGACCTGATGCCGCGCGTGCGCGAAGCGTTCATCGATTGCGAGGTGACGGGCAGCGATCACTGCCCGGTGGGGATCGTCCTCGAGGTGTGAGCGGGCGCGGCGTCATCCTCGTGGCGTGAGCGGGCGCGGCGGCGTCAGTCGATGCCGAGCTCCCGGCGCACGTCCGCGAGAGGCCTGGCCATCAGCGGCCAGAAGTTCCAGTGGTCCGACAGGTCGCGCGTGACGCGGGAGCCGCGCTCGTAGGCGGAGAGAAACTTCTCGGCCACGCCCGGCTGCGCGAAGAGGGCCTCGCGGCGATCGTGCGGGATGGGCGTGACGTTGATGTCGGCGCAGAAGACGAGGAGCGGCAGCATGAGCACGAAGAGCGGGTCCTGCTTGCGGTAGCCGGCCGTGAACGCGCCGATCTGCAGCTCGCCCTCGGGGTCGGTGCCGAAGCCGCCCAGGACGTGCGTGAGGTCGTGGTAGACGCCGGCCTCGGGGAAGCCGCCGCGCTCTCCGGGGAAGGCGAAGCCGTTCTTGCGGTAGTGCTCGAAGAACGCGCGGCCCAGCGTGCCCTCGCGCAGCTAGCCCAGCGCCAGGAACGGCCGCGCCACCTCGGGGTCCTCGACGAGTCCGCGGATGCCGAGGACGCTCTTGACCGCGCCCCACAGGCCGCGCCGCTCCAGCTCCGTCTGCACCATGCCGCGGATGTTCGAGCGCCGGTGGAAGTCGAGCGTGCCGAGGAGCAGGTGGCCGCGCGCGAAGAGATCGACGGTCGCCAGCGCGGGCTCGTCGACGCCCAGGGCCTGCGCGAACTCCGCCACCAGCCGCGAGGTCTCCTTCTGCGGCGGCCCGTCGACGAGGCTCGCGACCACCATGGCCGACACGAGCTGCCTCGCGAGGGGCGCCGGGAACGCCTGGGCCAACTCGGCGGGCGCGATCGGCGTGAGCGTGTCGAGGTTCACGTCGGTGCGCAGCACGAGGGCCTGCGCCGCGGTCATCAGGCGCCGCGCGCCGGGACGCAGCGTGCCTGCGGTGGAGCCGACCATGCGCATCGCGCGCAGGCCGAGGTGAGCGAGTTCGGGAGGGGGCGTTTGGAGGGTCATGCCCATCATCCGCAGGCCGCGCGCAGAGTCCGACATGGGCGCCGTCGAATTCGCACAGAGCCTTGAAATAACTTGAAAAAACAGAGGGTCCACGGATCCGCTCCCACGGGAGGATCACATGTAGGAACTTGTGTGTTCCCCTCACTCAGTGGAGAGTTGACGCTGCGGGCTCCGCTGAGCCGGCGCGGTCTTCCAACGCTGAGGCATCCATCCATGAGCCTGGTCTTGCGGCGTCTCGCTCCTCTCGTCTCGCTCTGCGCGGTCCTCCTCGGCGGGTGCTTCTCGGGCGCGCAGCAGTTCGTCTGCGACAGCGGGCGCACGCAGTGCGGCGACCTGTGCCTCGACCTCTCGAGTGACCCGCGCAACTGCGGCACCTGCGGCAAGGCCTGCGCGGCGGGCAGCGTGTGCGCGGCGGGCCAGTGCGTCGCCGACTGTCCCACCACGCTCACGGACTGCGACGGCGCGTGCGTCGACGTGACCCAGGACCGCGCGCACTGCGGGGCGTGCGGCACGGCCTGCGATGCCGGCCAGATCTGCGAGTCGTCGTCGTGCGTCCTGAGCTGCCAGGACGGCCTCACCAACTGCGACGAGAGCTGCCGCGATCTGAAGAGCGACGAGAAGAACTGCGGCGCGTGCGGGGCCACCTGCGGCGACGGCAGCCGCTGCGTCAACGGCGCCTGCACGGCCACCTGCGCGACGGGGACGACGAGCTGCACGGCGTCGGGCGGCGTGAAGTACTGCGCCAACCTGAACATCGACGGGAACAACTGCGGCGCCTGCGGCAACGTCTGCGGCGCGGGCCAGACGTGCATCAACCACGCCTGTCAGGTCACCTGCTCGTCGGGCTTCGCGGCCTGCCCGGCCTCGCCGGCCACCGCGACCTACTGCGCGAACCTCACCACCGACGCGAACAACTGCAACGCCTGCGGCAACAAGTGCCCGGCGGGACAGCAGTGCAGCGGGTCGGCGTGCAAGTGCACCACCGCCAAGCCCGACCTCTGCGGCACCGGCGCGTCTGCGTTCTGCACCAACAAGAGCTCGGATCCGGGCAACTGCGGCGCGTGCGGCACGAGCTGCGACAGCGGCGAGGTCTGCCTCAACGGCACCTGCACCACGAGCTGCACCAGCGGCTACACGCAGTGCCCGGACGCGCCGGCGACGCCCACCTACTGCGCCAAGACGGGCACCGACGACGAGAACTGCGGCGCGTGCGGCAACGTGTGCCCGCAGGGCCAGTCGTGCGCGAGCGGCTCGTGCGTGTGTCCGGACGCGACGCCGAACCTCTGCGGCACCGGCGCGGCGGCCTTCTGCACCGCGTTCGCGAGCGACGTGAACCACTGCGGCGACTGCGACACCGTCTGCAATTCGGGCGAGCAGTGCGTGGCCGGACACTGCACCACCACCTGCGGCACCGACTACACCGCCTGCCCGCTGGACGCGCCCACGTACTGCGCGAAGACGACCGCGGACGCGAACAACTGCGGCGCCTGCGGCAACGCCTGCCCCAGCGGCCAGGCGTGCGTGAACTCGACCTGCCAGTGCCCGAGCACGACGCCGGACCTGTGCACCAACCCCGGCGACTCGTCGACCTTCTGCACCGCGACCGGGAACGATCCGAACAACTGCGGCACCTGCGGCAACGCCTGCGACCCCGGCGAGCTCTGCATCAGCGGGCAGTGCAAGACGAGCTGCGCGTCCGGCTTCACGGCGTGCCCGACGGCCGCGCCCACGTACTGCGCCAACCTCGACTCCGACGCGAACAACTGCGGCTCGTGCAACGGCAAGTGCCCCTCGGGCCAGACCTGCAACGGCAGCGGCACCTGCGCCTGCCCGGCGGCGACGCCCGACCTCTGCACCGTGGGGGCCAACACCTTCTGCACGGCCAAGCAGACGGACACGCAGAACTGCGGCACCTGCGGCAACGTCTGCTCGAACGGCCAGCAGTGCGTGAGCGGCGCGTGCAAGTGCCCGGCGAGCAAGCCCGACCTGTGCGGGAGCGGCTCCGCCACCTATTGCACCAGCAAGACCGCCGACGCGTCCAACTGCGGCGCCTGCGGCACGACCTGCAGCGCGGGCCAGATGTGCACGGCCACCGGCTGCGCGGCGAGCTGCCCCACGGGCTACAGCGCCTGCCCGGCGACGGGCGTCTCCAACTACTGCGCGAAGCTCACCAACGACGTGAACAACTGCGGCGCGTGCGGCACGGTGTGCAAGACGGGCCAGAGCTGCACGGGCGCGTCCGGCACCTGCACCTGCCCGTCGGGCCAGACGCTGGTGGGCAGCGGCGCGGGCGCGCACTGCGCCGACACGACCACCGCCCCGAACAACTGCGGGAGCAGCGGGAACGTGTGCGCGGGCGGGCAGTCGTGCGTCAACAGCACCTGCCAGTCGGTGTTCACGAGCTGCAAGGAGATCCTCGCCGCGAACCCCTCGGCCGCCAGCGGGAACTACACCATCCGGCGGCCGCTCACCTCGGGCGGCACGGGGTCGCTCGCCGTCTACTGCGAGATGTCGGCGGACGGCGGCGGCTACACGTACTACCCGATCTCGGGCGGCCTGAGCACGTGCGCGTACACCGACAACAACAGTTGCAAGGCGCTCGGCATGGGCCTCGACATGGTCATGCCGCGCACCAAGGCGCACTGGCTCTCGATGTTCAACAAGTATGGCGCGGGCTACTTCGCCACCGTGCCTGGCGTGTACCGCAGCACGGGCTCGGGCGCGTACACGAGCTGCATCATGCGCGATCCGGCGAGCTACGGCAGCGGCTGCTCCGACTGGCGCGTCGGCGATGGCGGCAAGTGGTGGATCCGCGATTCGACGCACACGGAGCCGAACGGCGACTACACGGCCAACTGCTGGCTCGGCATCACCGTGGCCGGCTACACCATCACCGCCACCACCATCGGCAGCGGGCAGGGCTTCAACGACGCGAGCTGCAACGAGTGCACGACCTCGTACATCTGCTCGCTGAACGACAAGTGACGACGCCGCTCCCAGTGGTGGTGCCGCCGCGGCCGCCCGCGAAGCTGCCGCCGATCCTGGCGCGGTGGACGCAGGAGATCCTGGGGGAGCTGCCGCCGTCGGAGCCGCGCTCGACCTGCGACGCGTGCGTCAAGCTGGCCAAGCCGGGCGAGGAGTACGGGCCGCGGCACTACCACCCGGACACGAAGTGCTGCACGTACCTGCCGGTGCTCTTGAACTTCCAGGTCGGGCTCATCCTCGACGACCCCGAGGTGTCGGAGCAGGGCAAGAGGTCGGTCGAGTGGCGCATCGAGCAGGGAGAGGGCGTGAGCCCGGTGGGCCTGACCACCACGCCCTCGTATGACATCCGCTACAACGACGATTCGTTCGGGCGCGATCCGGGCCTGATGTGTCCGCACTATCTGCAAGAGAGCGGCGGCTGCGGCGTGTGGCACCAGCGCAACGCGGTGTGCGCGACGTGGTTCTGCAGGTCCGATCGCGGCGGCGCGAGCTTCTCCTTCTGGCGGCTCGGGTACCTGCGCTTCCTGCGCGCGGTCGAGGACGCGGTGGCCGAGTGGTGCATGTTCGCGCTCGGCGCCGAGGAGGAGGAGTGGGGCCCGTGGTCGGACAAGCGCGCCTACTACCGCGCGGCGGGGCGGCTGACGGACAAGCTGTCGTGGAAGGACACGCTGCAGCTCGGCGGGAGCAAGATCGCCACGCGGGGCGAGCAGGCGGCGATCTTGTACAAGCAGATGATGGGGGCGCCCATCGTGCCCGAAGAGCTGGCTGACGGGCGCGGCCCGGTGGAGGCGACCGAGGAGTCGCTGCGCGCGGCGGAGACGTTCCGCGCCGAGCTGCAGAAGGACAAGGACGAGCTGTTGTAGGCCGCGCGGACCCGGGCGGCGATCCAGGTGTTTCTACCGGGACGACAAGGGCGATCCCCGCGTGGCAGCATCGCCGCATGCGTTCATCCTCGTGGGCCGTCGCGCTGTCTGTCGTCCTCTCGTTGCCCGCGGCGGCTGTCAGCGCGCCCAAGCCTGCGCCCAAGGATGCGCCAAGAGGTGCGAAGGGCTCGCAGAAGGCCCACGGCAAGGACGCGCCGAAGACGTTCATCGCGGTGCCGTTCGCGCGCGGCGCGGGTGTGCCGGGCTGGCTCTCGGTGGCGGCGGCCGAGAGCCTCTATGACGCGCTGGTGCAGCAGCCGGACGCGACCTTCATCTCGCAGAAGCAGCTCGACAGCGTGCTGCGCCGGGTGGATCTGACGCTCGACGATCCGAGGGTCGCGGAGCAGGCCCGCAGGTTCGAGCGTGCGCTGGGCGCCACCGAGGAGCTGAGCGGCACGCTGGCGCTGAGCGGCGACACGTACACGATCGAGGCGCGCTGGACGCACGTCAGCGATGGCGCGGTGGTCAAGAAGGCGACGGCCACGGGCACCGCCGACGACCTGGCGAAGGTGCTGAACGAGCTGGCGCGCACGCTGCTCGACGAGAAGCCCGCCGCGCGCACGGCGGACACGCAGGCGCTCGAGTCGGTCACGCGCTGCGCGCTCTTGCTGGAGCGGCAGGCCATCGGCCCCAAGGCGCGCCCGACGCTCACCAAGGAGCGGCTGGATCCCGTGGAGGGCGTCTGCGCCGGCGCGCTGACCGACGACGCGCAGCAGGGGCTCGCGCACGCGTACATGTCGATCGTGCACTCGCTGCGCGGGAAGTTCCCGGAGGCGCACAAGGACGCCGCCGCGGCGCAGGCGGGGCGCTTCGTGCCGATGGGCGCGCTCGCCGAGTGGTTCGCCTTGCGCCGCGCGGGAGACAACGCGGCCGCCGCCAAGGCGCTCGAGGCGGTGGTGCAGGCGCACCCGGGCTTCCTGCACGCGCTCGGGTATCTCGGCGAGGAGCGCGAGGAGGCGGGAGATGACGCGGGCGCGCTGGTGTACTGGACGCGCTATCTCGAGCGCTCGCCCGGGCATCCGTACGCCACCGCGCGCGCGGCCCGCGCGTGGGCGCGGCTGGGCAAGAAGGAGGAGGCGGTCAAGCTCACGCAGGCCTCGGCGGCGCGCGATCCCGGCAACGTCGAGCTGCAGATCGAGCTCGCGAGCCGTCACCTCGACGCCGGCCACACCGCAGAGGCCGAAAGCATCCTCGAGCGCGCCGCCGCGCACATCCCCCCGCGCCCGCTGGCCGCGCTGCGCCTGGGCTGGCTCTACTTCAATCAGGGCAAGAACGGCCCCGCGCGCGAGCAACTGGAGCGCGCCGCCGCGCTGGCCACGCGGCAGGACGAATCGCGCACGCGCGCCATCGCGCACTCGGATCTCGCGCTCCTCAACGGCCGCGAGGACAAGCCCGAGGCCGTGGTCGAATCGCTCTACGCCGCCACCCGCGCGGGCCTGCGCAAGCTCCCGTGCGACGCGCCGGAGCTGGCGAAGTACAAGGGCCAGACCGACTTCGATCAGGCCTGCGCGGCCGCGCCGACCGGCGTGGGTGACGAGTCGATCGACGACGAGGAGGTCGCGCCGATCGAGCAGTGATCAGTCCCGATAATAGTGGCAGGTGTACCCGCCCGGATTCTTGATCAGATACTTCTGGTGGTACTCCTCCGCGCGCCACCAGCGGCTCGCCTTCGCCACCTCAGTCGCGATCGGCCGGCGCCACTTCTTGGACGCCTCCACGCGCGCGATGACCTTCTCCGCCGCCGCCTTCTGCGCCTCCGTGTGCCAGAAGATCGCCGAGCGGTACTGCGTGCCCACGTCGTTGCCCTGCCGGTTCTTGGTGGTCGGATCGTGCATCTTGAAGAAGTGCTTCTCGAGCAGATCCTCGAACGAGATCACGCTCGGATCGAACACGATCTTCACCGCCTCCGCATGCCCCGACGCGCTGTCATGCGTGTCCTCGTACCGCGGATTTTCCAAGTGCCCGCCCGTGTAGCCGGACTCGGTGTCGAGCACGCCCGGAATCTGGCGAAGGAGGTCCTCCATGCCCCAGAAGCACCCGCCCGCCAGATAGACCACCTCGGAGTTCGTGGGAGTCGTCATGCCCATTGGATGCCGCAGCGAGCCAAACGTTACAAGACGCTTGACCCACCGCACCTCGGGCGCCCCAAATCAGGACCACCGCGATGAGCGGACCGAGGGGGTTGCCGCGCTCTTGTGTCCCAACAGCCGGGCGCGGTCTGGGGGAGGGGTCCGCGCGCAGTTGAGCCGAGGCACATCAAGGCTAGCTGTCGGAGGATCGGGCCGCGTAGCGGCCGCGGGTCGTGCCGAAGGGTCCATGTCCGAGCAAGGTCTTCGCTCGGAAGGCCCGACCGGCGGCCGTCAGCAGTCGCTAATCCCTCGGCATCGCGTTTCGACCTTCAAAAAGCATATT
>JAFEBC010000733.1 GCA_018266095.1 Deltaproteobacteria bacterium | reverse complement strand
TACTTCTCGGACGTGGTGCGCAAGCTCGCCATCGGCGTGAAGCCGCGGCTCACGGTGATGACCAAGGAGAGCATGGTGGTGGCGCTGGAGGCGGCCACGGGCGGCAAGTGCGACGACGAGTGCGAGGTGGACACTGGCCGCAAGGTGGGCGCGGACGGCTTGGTGTCGGGCGAGCTGGTGAAGGTGGGCTCGCAGCTCAAGCTGCAGCTCAAGCTGCACGACACCAAGAGCGGGCAGCTCCTCTCGGCGGGCACGGCGTCGGGGGCGAATCTGCAGGAGCTGGAGAAGAGCCTGGAGACGGTGGGGGATCAGCTCTTGCGGGAGAAGTAGAAAGAGCAACTGCAACTGCTTCACAAGGAGGAAAGGAGGAAGGGGGTTCGGCCTTTCTTCCTGGTGGGACTCGCGTCGCTGGGTTTGGTTGGGTTGGGGTGGGTTGATTGTATCTATGTACGTTGGTACATGGATATGAATGGGCAAAACTATCAATGTATCGATTGAAGTGGAGCGGGTGCAGACTGGGATCCGCTTCGAGAAGCGCACGCTCAAGGTGCTCAAGGGGCTGGCGGAGTACCTGGACCTCTCGCTGGGGGACCTGCTCGAGGGCGTGGTGCTGCACGCGTTCGACGGGAAGACGCCGTTCTCGAAGGAGACGCTGGCGAAGGTGCGGGAGCTCAAGAAGGTCTATGGGCTCGACTTGGATTCGACAGCGAGCCACCGGATGCGTGAGCCGTGAGCCGCGAGTGGATGCGGGCGGCGTCGGCTGCGGTGACGGCGCAGGATGAAGAGGACGCGCTGGCGCTGCGGGTGTTCCTGCTCCAGGAGGCGGGGGAGTTCTCGCACGAGTCGCACCTGCGCGTGGCGCGGCTGTACCTGACGCAGCTTCCGCTCGGTGCGGCGATCGACCGGTTCACGCTCGATCTGCAGATGTTCGCGGAGGCCCAGAGCGCGGCGCAGAAGTTCCACGCGACGATGACGGTGATGTTCCTGCTGCTCCTCAAGGCCCGGCTGGCGGGGGCGCAGGAGGACGAGACGTTCGACGCGTTCATCGCGCGCAACGAGGACCTGACGTCGAAGGCCGTGCTGTCGAATTGGTACTCGGCGGACCTCCTGGCGCAGCCGCGGGCCCGGCGCGAGTTCGTGATGCCGGACCGGGCGCCGGGGCAGGTGGCGCCGTCCGCGGTCGGCTGACTTAAGAACTGAACAGCTCAGTTGCCGGCGCTGTATCCGATCTCGAACTGCACGTGCTCGAAGTCGGTCGGTATTCCTGCTGGGTCCATGTTCTGGTGAACGGCGCGGACAGCATCAGCAGCGAGCTGCGCTGCTTGTGCCGCGCAAGCGAAGTCCACTATTGTCCGCAAAGGCGTGTTCGGGCGCAGCGGAACGTAGGCCTCCTCCCGTACCATGGCACCCTTCGTCTGTAGGTTGCTCGTCTCTCCCCAATCGAGCCTGATGCGGTCTGTGTCGCATTCCACCGTGTAGGCTTGGGTGACGAGCCAACCATTGCTGGTTGCGAACTGAGCGACAAACCAGCGTTTGGTGCCGAACTGGCGAAAGCTCGCCATATCGATGGCCACGTCGTAGCGCACTGGAACAATCGGGCGCACCCAAACTGGATCGCTCTTCATGCAGGCCGCGCCAGTGCACGGTCGCATGACGAAGACTTGGCACCCGCACAACAGCAGACACGCCAGCGCCACACACCTCAGTCGTTCGGCAAACACACTTCCCCCATTACCATCGCAAGTCTGGCCTTCAATGATTCGACGCTTACCCGATTTCTCCCAACGTTCCCAGCACTTCTCAAGTTCGATGCGACGATCACCGACGGGCCAGGTCAAGGGGCAAACCCTGGACCTGGAGCCCACGGATGTCCGCCTCGTCGTTCAAGATCGCCTGCACCGCCCTCTTTCTCTCCCTCGGCCTCGCCTGCGGGTCGCCCGTCGAGCCCGGCGTGGGCCAGAGCGGGCCGGACACCAAGCGGCCGCTCGCGCCGGAGGCCGCGCAGCCAGAGCTGACCACGGTCACCACGCTGACGAACGGCATGGCAAAGCTTGCCATCGCGGGCGCGCAGGGGTCGCAGACTTGGTTCCACCTCGACGTGCCGGCGGGCGCGACCAACCTGCGCATCGCCCTGGGCACGGGGACCGACGCGGGCAACGACGCGGACCTCTATGTGCGCTTTGGCGCGCCGGACACGAGCGCGTTCGACTGCGCCTCGTGGGCCGTGGGCCTGACCGACTCGTGCACCTTCGCGCAGCCGGCGGCGGGCGGCTGGTCCATCCTCGTCTACGGCTACACGGGCTACAGCGACGCCGCGCTCATCGCCACCTGGACCGCGCCCGCGCCGCCTCCCCCGCCTCCGCCTGCGACCACTGGCGCGTCGATCAGCGTGCACCTCACGATGGGCCTGCCCGACGCCTCCACGGCCGACGCGACGAACACCGCGCACTTCCTCTCCGTGAAGCCGCAGTTCGCGCTCTCGTACAACGCCGCCCGCAAGGAGCCGAACTGGGTCGCGTGGGAATTGAACTCCGCGTGGCTCGGCGACGCGGACCGCACCACGAGCTTCCACACCGACGCCTCGTTCCCCGCGAGCGAGACGCAGGCCGCCGACAAGGACTACACGAACTCGGGCTTCGACCGCGGGCACCTCTGCGCGTCGGCGGACCGCTCGGACAGCCAACCGGACAACTACGCGACCTTCACGCTGACGAACGTGGTCCCGCAGGCGCCGCACGTGAACCGCGGCCCGTGGGAGAAGCTGGAGGCGTACGAGCGCACGCTGGTGGCGCAAGGGAAAGAGCTGTTCGTGATCGCGGGCGGCGTGCACACGGCGGGCGAGCGGACGATCGGCAGCGGCGTGGCGGTGCCGACGAGCGTGTTCAAGGTGGTCGTCGTGACCGACGGCGTGGGCGCGAGCGTGACGACGGCGACGCGGGTCATCGCGGTGGTGATGCCGAATGACGATGCGCAGGTGTCGCAGAGCGACGACTGGAGGAAGTTCCGGGTGTCGGCGCGGAGCGTCGAGGGGATGACGGGGCTGAACTTCCTGGCGGACGTGAGCCAGGGGGTGCAGGACGTGGTGGAGAACCAGGTGGACGCGCTGTAGCCGCCCCAGAGACCCACGGATTCAATGTGTATCCCATTCTGTACATTTGCTCTAATTTGGACCATCATGGGATACACCATGCCTTCTCGCACACCGCCCCCGGGCAAGACAGCGGCGCTCCTGTTGTCCAAGGTCGGGCGCCGGCTGCGGGCGCGGCGCAAGGGCCTGGGCGTCTCCGCAGTCGAGGCAGCCGAGGCCGCAGGAATGTCTCGTGTGACGCTCCATCGCATCGAGCGCGGCGAGCCCTCGGTCGCGGCGGGGGCCTACGCAAACCTGATCGCCGCGCTGGGTGCCGAGCTCGAGCTCGCAGAGGCGCGCACGCACTCCACACACGCCGCGGCGAAGCTGCCGGCGACGCTTCGCGTGGCAGACTATCCCCAGCTTCGCAAGCTCGCCTGGCAACGACGCCGTATCGCGGAATTGTCGCCTGGTGAGGCCCTGAGCTTGTATGAGCGCAACTGGCGGCACGTCGACCGCGAGAAGCTCGGCGAGCGAGAGCGCGCGCTCATCCAGGCGTTGGCCGAGGTGCTGGGAGGGGGACAGCTCCTTGTTTGAGCGCGAGCACCATCGCCAGGTCGCTGCTGTGCTGGAATCGCTCGATGCCGGCCTCTTGTCCGAGCACGGCTGCTTCTTCGGAGGAGGCACGGCGATCGTGCTGGCGCATGGCGAATATCGCGAGTCAGCGGACATCGACTTCATGGTGTCGTCCCGATCCGGCTACCGCGCCCTGCGCGAACTCGTCACCGGTCCCCGTGGGTTGGGTGCGCTCGCACGGCCGGGCAGGCGCATCGACGAAGCCCGCGACCTGCGCGCGGACCAATACGGCCTTCGGACCCGCGTCCGATCTCTGGGCGCCGAGATCAAGCTCGAGATCGTCTTCGAGGCACGCATCGACCTGGAGCAGCCGGGATCGCGCGACCGGCTCTGCGGCGTCGCGACGCTCACTCCCGTCGATCTCGCGGCGACCAAGCTGCTCGCGAATTCAGATCGCTGGGCGGACGACTCCGTGCAGAGCCGTGACCTCATCGATCTGGCCATGATGGCGCTCCCCAAGAGCCTCTTGGCGCAGGCCAAGGGGAAAGCCCGCGGTGCCT
>JAFEBC010000732.1 GCA_018266095.1 Deltaproteobacteria bacterium | reverse complement strand
CAGCGCGTCGGAGAGGTCCGAGCCGACGTGCACTTCGCCCGAGTTCGGGAAGGGCATCGAGAGCACGAGCCGGGTGGTCTGCCCGTCGATGAGCGGCGAGCCCATCAGGCGCGCCTCGCTGCGCAGCGGGTGATCCGCGGGCAGGCTCAGCGCGATCTGGTCGCCGTCGCCGATGGCGTTGCTGGCCGACTCGATGCGCACGAACGGCAGCTTGTAGCCGGCCGCGTTGGCCGTGCGCTCCAGCGCCATCGAGAGCGCCGCCAGCGCAGTGGCCGGAAGCGCACCCGAGCGCGCCGCGAGCGGAATCTGGCCGCGCATGCCGCCGGCCTGCGCGAAGTCAGGAGCGAGGCCCAGTCCCTCGAGGGAGCGGCCCGCCTGCGCGAGGCGCACCGGGAACCCGCCCGCGCGCGCCGAGATCACCGACCCGTCCGGCGCGCGGAAGGCCATCAGCTTGCTGCCCGGGAAGTGCAGCGTGCCGCCAGGACCGACGCGCGGCCCCGCGGGGAGATCGCTGCCGTCCGCCGACACCGCGCCGCCGTACGAGCCCGGAGACGCCTGCGGACGGTTGCGCGCCGCCAGGAGCAGCTCGCCCGGATTGATCTTGCCGCCGGCCTGCAGCGCCCAGTCGGCCCAGGGATCGCCCGTGACCTGTCCGAGCTGCGCCGGGTTCCCGCCGTTGATGTCCGCGAGGAGCTGGTCGAGCTCGCCGCTGCCCGACGTGGCCGGCGCCGAGGGCGTGGTGGTGCCCTGCACGAGCTGCATGTCCTGCGTCGAGGGCGCAAAGAGCGCCTCGGGCTGCATCCAGAAGCCGACGCTGGTGTGCCCGTCCGCCTGGACGATGTTCGCCGTCAGGCCCGACACGAGCTGCGCGCCGCCAGCCACCGCGCGCGCGAGATCCTCATCCGAGAGCACGCGGATGGGCGCGATCTGCGACCGCGCCGCCATCACGCCGATGCCGCTGGCCTCAGCCGCGAAGCCCACCGCGCCCGGCGCCGACGCCGACGCCTGGTTGCTCTGGCCGCCCGTGAACATGGCGACGACCGACGCGCCCTGCACGACGAAGCGCTGCTCGCCGCTCGCCACCGCCACAGGCGCGGTGGTGCCGCCCATGGAGATGAACGCCGCGCGCGCGGTCCAGTCGCTGACCATCTCGCGCCAACGCGTGGCCGAGCCGATCACCGGCTGCGCCAGCGTGCCGTCCGGCATGAGCAGGAAGACCGTGGTCTCCGCGCTCATCGGAGGCGGAGAGAGCGCAGCGGCAGCAGCAGACGACCCGCCGAGGCCCGCGAGCGACATGATGCGGTCGCGCGACTTGGTGCCGATGAAGTCCGCCTGGCTGGTCGAGCGCAGCCGCGCGTCCTGACGCAGGATGCGGGCCTCGCGCTCGGCCGTGAGCACGCGCGTCTTGCGCGGCGCGAAGGGCGCGAGGTTGAGCGCCGGCCGATCGACCATCGGCGCCTCGACCTGACGCAGCGACGCCCCGAGCGCGATGGCGCGGGTGATGGCCTGCACGTTGACGGCGACCATCTCGCCCGTCGAGCGCAGGAGGTACGCCTTCGGCTGGCCCTGGTTCTTGTTGCGGTCGTACTCGCCGCCCGAGCCCACCGGGTTGTACGAGTCGGGGATGATCGCGGCCTCGACCAGCGAGCGGACGGTGTCGTCCACGTTGAACTGGAACTGGCCCATGTCGCCGACGACCGTCATCACGTCGTCGTCGCCCTCGACCACCACGTACTCGAGGTGGTTCAGGTCGAACTCGTACACGAACATGCGGTCGCGCGTGGCCTTGACGATGGCCTCGGCCATGTCGGCGGCGTCGCCCGCGGACGGCGAGCGGTCCTCGCCGAAGAAGTGCGCCAGGAACTCCTCGGTCGGCGTGTCGCCGCCCCAGGCCTCGGTGATGCGCGCGGCGAACTCCTCGCGGTCGGTGACCGAGGGGACATCCGTCTGCGACCAGCGCTCGACCGCGCCCCAGAGGATCTGCTCCAGGGAGGGGCCGCTCTGAACTTGCACAGCGCTCTCGGACATCGAACTCTCCGGTCTACCTGCCGCACCGCACGAACCAGACCTGCTTCACCTCGAACCAAGCACTACCGCGCCACCGCTCGCGGCCTACTTGGCGCGCGAGATGCGCTCCACCGCGATCTCCAGCGTCTCGACCAGCGCCTGGCCCGTGGTGGTGTCCCACTCGCCCATCTCCCAGCGCGTCGGCCACGCCTTCTCGAACGACCAGCGGCCCATCTCGGTCTTGCCGTCCGGCCCGAGCGCGACGATGGCGCCGTTGCGGCGCTTGTAGCCCTTGCCGTCGGCGTTGTGGATCTCATCGCGCCACTTGAAGAGCGCGGGATCGCTGACGAATCCCTGACGGAGGACGATGTTGCCGGCCTTGGTGGGGCCCGCGAGCTTGTAGACGCTCGTGTTGTTGCCGCCCTCCTGGTACTCGAAGACCTCAGTCTCCGACTTCAGGCCCGAGCAGCCACGAAACTTGGCGCCCTCAATGCCGTCGACCTCGACCTTGAAGAAGGCGATGCTCTGATGATCAACCCGCTGGCCCGTCGCCGCCATTGAACGTCCTCTCCGTGATGCCCCGCCTCGTCAGACACGACCACTCTGGAAGGTCGCAACGAGGACAGGGCTTGAGCGCAGAGGAGTCTACCACGGATAGGGCAAGCTGGCTAGGGCGAGGAATTGTTGCGACTCATGTCCGCCCGTCAGATCCAGATCAAGTGCAGGAAGATCATGCACTTGGAATTGCAGAACAAAATCGATCCCTTCCGCGAGGTCGCCCCTTGAAGCCAGCCGGACCCTTCAGAAATCGCGCCAGGGACGTGCGATTGTCTCGGATCCGGCAACGCAACGCAATCGGGCGGCCCTTGAACCCCAAGGCCGCCCGCGCGCACTCGAAGCCAGACCGGGCCGGCGCTAGCCAGCCGCCGCGGCCTCTTCCTTCTTCTCTTCCTTGTCCGCGTCCGTGCGCTCGCGCGTGAACTGGTGGATGCGCACGATGATGTACTCGGCGGGCTTCACCGGGGACACGCCGATCTCGCAGACGAGTTGGCCGATGTCGCGGGCCTCGGGCGGGTTCGTCTCCTCGTCGCACTTGACGTAGAAGGCCTCCTCCTCGGAGGCGCCCACCAGCGCGCCCTGCACCCACATGTCGCGCAGGAAGATGCTGATGGTCCGCGTGAGCCGCTTCCACAGCGACTCCTCGTTGGGCTCGAACACCACCCACTGCGCGTACCGCTCGATGCTCTTGCGCAGGAGGATGAACAGGCGGCGCACGTTGATCTGCTTGAACGCCTGGTCGGACGACAGCGTGCGCGCGCCCCAGGTGCGCAGGCCGCGGCCCGGGAACGGCACCAGCGTGTTGATGTTCTTGTCGAAGAGGTGGTCGCGCTCGCGCTTCTTCAGCTTGCGCTCGATGTCGACGAGGCCCTCGAGCTTCAGGTTCGCCGCCGCGCGGTGCACGCCCTCGCGCTTGTCCGCCTGCGCGAAGAGGCCGGCGATGTGGCCCGAGGGCGGAATCGGCGGCCCGACCTTCTCGCCCACGCGCACCTTGATCCACGGGTAATAGAGCGCCGCGTGCGAGGAGTCGAAGCGGTTGCGCCACGCGGTCACTTCGTCGACGGTGTGGCCGCCGATGGAGTCCAGGATCGCCAGGCGGTCGTGCATGCGCTCGCAGTGGTCCACGATGGCGCGCTGCACGGCCATCACGTGGCCCTCCTCGGGGAAGCCGACCGACTTGCCGTACTGGCTCACGAGGTCCGGCGCCACCACGAGGTCGACATCGTCCACGCGCTCGAGCGCACGCAGCCCGCGCTCGCCGCCGCCCTGGTTGCCGATGTAGTCGTCCGGCACCGGATCAAGGCCGCTCTCGGGCGTGATGTTCAGGATGACGGCCGACGTGCCGCCGTTGTCGAAGAAGCCGCGCACGCCCGACGCCATGTGGCTGTCGTCGTCGCCGAAGTTCTTCACGTAGCCTTCGTACGACGAGATGCGGACCGGCTCGTTCTTGGGGCCCTTCGCGGTGACGCCCAAGAACGCGCAGACGCCAGTCTCCACCCGGTCGAGCGGGATGTAGCGATCTCCCGCCGACTCGATGTGAACGCCAGGGGCCTTGTAGAGACTTGCCATGGTGCTCCCCGCTGAGCGGATGCGCTGCTATTCGCTGCTACCCTTGGAGGCGTCGTTGATGCGCCGGTTGATCTCGCTGATCTCCGTGATCCACATGTGGCGCTCCTGGTGTTCCATGTCCAGGATGTCGTCGATGCCCCAGTGGAAATGATAGGCGATGTAGGCTACCTCGCCGGCGATCTTCTCCGGTGGGTAGCTTACGATTCCCCCAACGCCGTCGCTCCGGTGCCGATGTCGACCTGGAACTCCTGGCCGCACGACGGACACTTGGCGCCGACATTGGCGGTGCCGCTCTCGTTGATCTGCCGGTAGAACTCCTGCAGGTACGACAGGTCGGCGGAGAAGAGCGCCTCGACCATGTTCGCGCTGACCTCGCCCTCCTTGATGTCACCGAGCTTGGTGATCACGCGCGAAAGAAGAATGATGACCAGGTACGCGCGGTTGTTCT
>JAFEBC010000731.1 GCA_018266095.1 Deltaproteobacteria bacterium | reverse complement strand
GCGCGGCCCTTTCGTTCATCCCCCCCGTGAGCGTCGGCGAGATCGACTCGGTGCAGATCGTGACCACGGCAGGCAAGGCCGGCCTCGCCTCGCCCACAGGCTTCGTCAGCGTGACGCCCGGCCTCGCCATCCCGGTCACGCTCGACACCGGCGCGCCCAACACCGCCGACGGCGTGCGCTCGTTCGACGTGACCTGGCGCGACGCCGCCGACAACACGGTCGCGGGCGGCACGTACACCATCACGCTCGATCGCGCGGGCCCCACCGGCGGCGCGCTCACCATCAACGGCCACATGGCCGACGCCACCACCTCGACCACCAGCACGGCCAGCACCGCGGTCACGCTCAGCTTCGGCAGCGTGACCGACCTCTCGGGCGTGGCGCAGGTCGAGCTCTCGAACGACGACAACGCCTTCTCCACCGCGACCTTCCAGACCTTCACCGATCCGCTGCTGTGGACGCTCCCCGCGAGCGACGGCGCGCACACCGTGTTCGCCAAGTTCAGGGATCTCGCCGGCAACGTCTCCGCCTCGGCCATCAGCAACTCGATCGCCGTGCGCATGACGGCCCCGAGCGGCGGCAGCCTCGTCATCGCGGGCGGCGCCATCAGCACCGCCACCTCCACGCCCTCCACCATCCCGCTCGCCATCGACGCGCAGAACGCAGCCGAGATGGCCATCTTCGTCAACGGCACCGCGGTCACCAGCGGCAACGGCCCGTGGGTCACCTTCGCCAACAGCGCCAACATCGCGCTCCCCTCAGGCGACGGGAACAAGAACGTCCTCGTGCGCTTCCGCAACGCCGCGCGCGTCGAGGGCGGCAGCGTGAGCGGCAACATCACGCTCGACACGCTGGCCCCGCAGGCCGCGTCCATCACCATCTTCGGCACGCTCGGCGATGGCACGCCGTCGGCCGTGAGCAGCACCGTGTCGCCCACCGGCACCGGCGCGCCGTCGACGTTCACCGCCAGCGCCAACGTGGTGGTCGGCGTGGCGCCGCCGCAGGACGACGTCACGCAGATGGCCTTCGCGCTCACCTCGCCAGGCACCCTCTGCACCGCCGCTGGCACCTTCGCGGGCGCGATCTTCACCACCTTCAGCGGCAACTCCACGCAGATCCTCACCGGCGGCGACGGCCCCAAGCGCCTCTGCGTGCTGCTCAAGGATCGCGCGGGCAACACGCTGGTGAGCAAGGCCATCGGCGCGGACATCATGCTCGACCAGACCCCGCCGTCGAACCCGAGCTTCGTCGACATCGAGAGCGGCGTGACCTCCAGCGTGCTCTTGCCCCCGAGCGGCACCGCGACCATCACGCAGGTCACCGACAACCTCGGCGGCCCCGTGACCTACCAGTGCCTGGGCGGCAACCCGGGCCAGGTCGGCTGGTGGCCGTGCAGCGTCAACACCTCCACGAGCCAGCTCACCGCGCCGTTCCAGCTCACCACCAACAGCGTCAACACCATCGGCATCCGCGCGCTCGACACCGCGCACAACCCGAGCGCCGGCAGCTTCATCAGCGTGCGCCACGACAGCGTCCCGCCCAACGTGCCCGTGATCACCGACGTCGACGGCGACAAGGGCGTCATCACCATCACCTGGGACGCGCCCGCGGCCACCGGCTTCGTGGGCGACACCGTGGTCGGGTACCGCGTCAACTACGGACTCGCGCCGGGCGACACCAAGGGCACCGGCGCCGCTCAGGGCAGCTCGCCCATCGACGTCGGCGACGTGACCAGCGTCACGCTCACCAACGTGCAGCCGAAGACGCCCTACTACGTCTCGGTCGAGGCGCTCGACGCCGCCGGCAACTCCAGCGGCCCCACCGGCGAGGTCGTCGTGCTGCCCAACCAGCTCAACCCGCGCGTGCTCTCGACGTTCGCGGGCGACCTGCGCGCGATGTCCGCGGTGCTGCCCGAGATCAACTCGCTCAACGGCGGCACCATCGTCGACACCTCGAACTTCTTCGTGGCCAACTCGCAGGGCCTGATGCGCATGTCGGTCAACGTCGTCGACACCGGCTCGCCGGCGGTGCTCGGCCGCGTCTACGTGCCCGACGTGGTGCCCGACGTCGGCCAGCACGTCGCCGCCGTGCTCTGCACCAACCAGGGCGTCGGCGGCTACTGCGTGATGCCCGTCGGCACCACCGCGCAGGGCAACTACACCAACGACGCGCTCGCCGAACGCGCGGGCGCGCCCGTGGTCTTCTTCCCGCACACGAGCAGCATCTTCACCTCGGCTCCGGGCAAGGTGCTCACCGTGCTCCCCGTGCGTCCGTTCTCCGCGGTCGCCGGTCCCTTCGGCGTGGCCAACACGCTGCCCACCGTCTTCACCGCCGCGGCCAACGGCATCGAGGCCTTCGATCTCACCACGCCTCGCCAGCCCACGCTGCTCGCGGTGCAGAACAACATCCTGTTCACCAACGTCAGCGACATGGGGATCATCGGCAACAGCACGCTCGCCGTGTGGGGCCAGCGCCAGGGCGAGGGCTTCAAGGCGCTCTTCCTCTACCCGATCACCAGCGTGCTCACGCACACCATCGGCGCCGGCGTCGAGTACATCGTCAAGGACAAGGCCGGGAACTTTCTCCCCAGCGACGCGGTGCCCTCGTTCACGAGCGGCGGCATCTACTTCTTCCACGGCGACACCAACACCAGCAGCAAGTGTGACGTGAGCTCGTACTCGGTGGGCAACGCCACCGCGGTGCAGACGGCCACGCTCGACGACTACGCGACCTACGGCCTGGGCAACTGCACCTACAACGTCACCGCCGCCGGCAACGGACGCATCTGGGCCTTCTTCGGCCCGCAGAGCGGCGAGATCCAGACCGGCCCGTACATCGTCGGCCTCCGGGTCTCGGGCACCACGCTCGACACGAGCAACGTGCTCAAGACCACGCGGCCCACACCCTACGATGGCCAGGGCTCGGCGATGGCCGCCGGCCGCATCGGCAACACCATCACCAACGTCGACGCCATCCTCGGCGGCGGCGATTCACGCTCCGCGCTCGCGCGCTGGTCGGCCACCAACCCGCTCTCGGGCTCCAGCACCCTGGCGAGCAACACCGCCAACCGCTTCCTCGAGGTGCCGTCCGCCTCCTATGCCGAGAAGGACAACGCGATCTTCGTGCCCAGCGCGACCACCACCACCATCTACACCATCGACATCTCAAACCCGCTCAACCCCAACGCCGTCTTCACCAGCAGCCCGAGCGGCAACACCCGCACGAGCGGCGCCTACAGCAAGCTGGTCGTGCACGGCCAGTACCTCTTCGCGCTCCTGAACTTCGCCACCTTCCCCGCCACGCAGAAGGGCATCGACGTGTACCGCATCGCCTCCGCGGTGGGCTCGCCGTCGAACCTGGTCTACATGGGCACGTCCGGCTCCACGATCTCGTCGCACTTCCTCAACGACCTCGCCTTCGCCGGAAAGTGGGCCATCGCCTCCATCGACAACAGCGGCGACCTGATGGCCATCGACGTGACCAACAAGACCTCGCCGAGCGGGTGGACCGCGGTGGGCACCACCGCCACATTCGAGAACGTGTACGCGCTCTCCGCGCGCACCGGCACCGAGCTGGTGAGCGCGGTCGACACCACCTTCCCCGCGCTGGTCTACGGCGTGCAGCGGCCCGCCACCTCCGACAAGCCCGCGCTCATCCGCACCTATCGCTTCAACGGCACGACCTTCACCAACGTGAGCAGCACCGTCGAGCTGCCCGTGTACAACGTGGCCAGCGTGCGCCTGGAGGGCGACCAGATGCTCGTCGGCGGCTACGACGCCTCCGCGCTCGCGACCGTGACCACCACGGCCTCGCCCTCGGTGGCCGCCGGCACGCTGCCTGTCGCCGGCCCCGTGTTCAGCCAGGGCGGCTACCTCTCCGGCCTCGGCGCCAGCCTCGAGCCGAACGGCCCGAACTTCACCGTGCTCAACAACGGCGGCACCGATGGCTACTTGATCTACTCGGGCTGCACCGTGAACAACAACGGCTTCGGCACCTTCACGCACCGCGCCGGCGAGTACACCGCGAGCTGCGGCCAGAGCGGCATCGCCATCCTCACGCCCACCTCGCCCAAGCACCCGTCGCTCTTCTTCCGCAACGACCTCAGCGGCACCTGGCCGCAGGGCTCGCAGGCAGGCGCGGCGCTCGTCACCGACGGCCTCATCACCGCCATCGGCGGCGCCAGCCAGGTGTCCACCGAGAGCGTCTACAGCGCCTCGCAGGCCACCAACATCAGCGGCTCGCCCGTCATCCCCGCGCACCGCTTCGACCTCGCCGTCACCAGCACCACGCCGCGCTTCATGAACCTCGCCGACCACGTGGTGTGGATCACCACCAGCGACAACGCCTTCGGCAACGCGCTCTACGGCTACGAGTGGGACAACATGAACACGGGCGGCAGCAAGCTGCGCGGCTCGTGGACGTGGGGCGTCTCGCAGACCAGCGCCGTCAACATCCAGCCTGTGGGCGACGAGGACTACCTCTTCTTCGCGCAGGCCACGCAGACCACCACCACCGACTCCGACACCCTCCAGGTGATCGACATCCGCAACCCGGACTCGCTCACGCAGCCGCTCGGCAAGACGCGCGCGCTCGCCACCAAGGGCGTCCACGCCAACGCGATGGCGCTGTATAGACAGCGTCTATACGTCGGCCTGAACTCGAACGTGATCGAGGTCTACGACGTGAGCACCATCGCCGCCACCTCGACCTTCCCCGCGCTCACCAGCATCACGCTTCCCACCTCGGTGAAGGCGGTCACCGGCCTCACCGTGATCGGCAACAACCTCTTCTTCACCAGCTCGGGCTCGAACACCGGCCTCATCCCCGCGGGTTGGGGCATGGTGCGCCTCGGCTCGACCTTCCGCGACGGCAGCGGCGCCACCGTGGTGCTGTCCGACGAGAGCTACACCCAGCCGCTGCGCGAGCCGACGGTGGTGGGCGACACGCTCTACATGGTGGTCAACCAGGGCCTCGGCACGTGGGACCTGACGCCGCTGTGGTCGTCCACCACCAGCACGCCGGGAAAGTCCGAGCTCCCCACGCTCGTGTCGCGCGCGACCACGCAGGACGCGACGCGCACCGATCCGGTGCACCTGGTCGTGGACGGGCCGTTCGCGTACCTCGTGGGAGGCACGTACCGCATCTACGACCTTCGCTGAGGCGAGCAATCGATCGGACTTGCCCGCCCGAGCACGATCCGCTCAATCGAAGGAGTCGCTTGGCTTCACGCTGCCCGGCACCTTGAACTTGCCCGGCTGGGGCGCCGCACCATCCCGCGTGCGGCCCTGCGGCTTGCCGTGGTGCCGCTTGCGCGCCGCGCGATCATCTCCGTGCACGTGCTCGGGCAACGGCTCCGCGCCCGCGATCTTGCGCGCCTTCGCCGCCAGCTCGCGATACTCGGTGAGGTGCGGCTGCAGCAGCGCGCGCTGCATCGCCTTCTCGTCCGGCGAGCTCGGCACGTGCACGGGCTTGCCCGTGTTGGGATGGAAGCCCGAATAGAACATGTCCGTCGCCAGCGTCATCGGCGTGGGCGTGAAGTCCTGCACCTGCTGCGGCCGCCAGCCGTTTTCGGACAAGTAGTCCGACAGCTCCACCATGTCCTTCGTCTCGCAGCCCGGGTGGCTGGAGATGAAGTACGGCACGAGATACTGCTCCTTGCCCGCCTCGGCCGAGTACTTGTCGAACAGCTCGCGGAAGCGCTCGAACATCTCCTTGCCGGGCTTCTTCATCACGCGCACCACGCCGGGCGAGATGTGCTCCGGCGCGATCTTCAAGTGACCGCCCACGTGATTGGACACGAGCTCGCGGATGTACTCGTCGCCGTGCGCGGGATCCTCGAAGGCCAGGTCGTAGCGCACGCCGCTCGCCACGAACGCGCGCTTCACGCCGGGCAATTCGCGCGCCTTCTTCATGAGCTGGATGAGCGGCGCGTGATCGGTGCCGAACTTCTCGCACACGTTCGGATACAGGCACGACGCGCGTCGGCACACCTGGTGCCACGCGTCGTCGGTGCAGACCATGTGCCACATGTTCGCGGTCGCGCCGCCGATGTCGCTGACCACGCCGGTCCAGCCCGGGACATCCTTGAGGCCCTCGATCTCGCGCAGCACGCTGGCCTCGCTGCGCGACACCACATCGCGGCCCTGGTGCTCGGTGATGCAGCAGAACGAGCACCCCGCCGCGCAGCCGCGCATGATGGTCACGCTGAAGCGGATCTGCTCCCACGCCGGGATCTTCCGCTCGCCGTACATCGGGTGCGGCAGCCGCGTGAACGGCAACTCGTACTCGGCGTCGATCAGCTCTGTCGTCGGCGGCACCGCGGGCGGGTTGATGAACACGAGCTTGTTCCCGTGCGGCTGCAGGAGGATGCGCGCGTTGTCCGGGTTGTGCTCGAGGTGATATAGCCGCGAGAACTCCGCGTACGTCTGCTTGTCCGCGCAGATCTCGTCGTAGCTCGGCAGCCACACCTCGTCGCGATCGCGCTCGCCGGCCAGATAGCGCCAGGCCGCGCCCGAATCCTTCTCACGCGACTCTCGCGGATCGAAGTCGAAGCGCACCGCGGTCCCGCGCACGTTGGTCAGGCCGCTCACGTCCTCGCCCTCGCGCAGGCGCTGGGCCACCTCGAGGATCGGCGCCTCGCCCATGCCGTACACGAGCACGTCGGCCGGGCAGTCCACGAGGATCGAGTGGCGGACCCTGTCGCTCCAGTAGTCGTAGTGCGCGAGCCGGCGCAGCGAGGCCTCGACGCCGCCGATGATCACCGGCACGTCGGGGTACAGCTTCTTCAAGCGGCGCGCGTAGATCGCGGTGGCGTAGTCGGGGCGCTTCTGCGGCTCGGCGTCGGGCGTGTACGCGTCGTTGCTGCGGCGCTTCCGGCCCGCGGTGTAGTGGTTCACCATCGAGTCCATGTTGCCGCTCGACACGCCGAAGAAGAGGCGCGGCTTGCCGCACGCCATGAAGTCGGTCAGGCCCGAGCCCTCGGCCCAATCCGGCTGGCTGATGATGCCGACCTTGTACCCGCGCGAGACGAGCAGGCGCCCGATGAGCGGCACGCCGAAGGTGGGATGATCGACGTACGCGTCGCCGTTGATGAGCACGACGTCGAGCTCTGCCCAGCCGCGCTCCTTGGCCTCGGCGAGGGTGGTCGGCAGGAACGCCTCGGGCCCGGGACGCGCCGGAATCTTCTTTGATTTCGGGTCTTTCCCGAGTGTGACCAACGCCATGACGTCTGCTTTCAAGCGGCCGCACGAGGGCGCAACCGTGCGGGAAACTAACACGGCCCGGAGGCCTGTGCGACTCTGCGACCGTCTGCTATCGTCACGCCGTCAACCCTGAGGGGTGGTGCGTTCGTCCATGTCCGACGCTGCTGAGTCCCGCGTAGACACGCCCTTCCCGTCCGATCCGCCGCCGGCCTCGGCCGCGCCTGACGCGCTCGCCGGCGATTGGTCCGAGGGACTGCGCGAGCCGCTGCACAAGCTGTCGCTCAAGAAGCCGCGCCTGTTGGGCGCGCCGGAGCCGGTCGAGGAGACGCCCGCCGCGCCGCTGCCGCAGGCCACCGAGCCGATGCCGGAGGTGCGCACCGAGCAGGCCGACCTGCGCGCGCTGATGGCGCTCAAGGAGAAGCTCGCGGCGGACGCGCCCGCGGTGGAGGCGCCCGAGGCGTGGGCCGTGGC
>JAFEBC010000730.1 GCA_018266095.1 Deltaproteobacteria bacterium | reverse complement strand
GGCGAGCCGGCGCTCGACGTGGCGGACCTGTTGCGCACGGATGAGTTGGGCCGCGGGATCGTGAACATCCTGGCCGCGGATCAGCTCCTGCACGCGCCGCGCGTGTACTCGATGTTCCTGCTCTGGATGCTCTCTGAGCTGTACGAGCGGCTGCCGGAGATCGGCGACCCGGACAAGCCGCGGCTCGTGTTCTTCTTCGACGAGGCGCACCTGCTCTTCGACGAGGCGCCCAAGGCGCTCCTGGACAAGATCGAGCAGGTGGTGCGGCTCGTGCGCAGCAAGGGCGTGGGCGTGTGGTTCGTGACGCAGAACCCGCTCGACGTGCCGGACACGGTGCTGGGACAGCTCGGCAACCGCATCCAGCACGCGCTGCGGGCCTTCACGCCGCGCGACCAGAGGGCCGTGAAGACGGCGGCGGAGACGCTGCGGCCCAACCCGAAGTTCAAGGCGGCCGACGTCATCGGCGAGCTGGCCGTGGGCGAGGCGCTGGTGAGCTTCCTCGACGCGAAGGGCACGCCGCAGCCGGTGGAGCGCGCGTGGATCGCCGCGCCGGGCTCGCGCCTGGGGCCGCTGACCGAGGACGAGCGCGCGCACCGCGTGCAGAAGAGCGCGCTGTTCGGGAAGTACGACCAGGTGATCGACCGCGAGTCCGCGTACGAGAAGCTCACGGGCGCGACCACGCCGAAGCCCGAGGAGCAGTACCCGGAGCCGGACGCGATGGAGCCCGAAAAGCCGCTGCCGCCGTTGAAGCCGCGGCGCGAGGTGGAGTCGAACCCGGTGAGCGACCTGGTGTTCGGGCGCACGGGGCCGCGCGGCGGGCATCACCCGGGGCTCATCGACAGCTTCGCCAAGAGCGCCGTGCGCAGCGCCGGGAGCAGCGTGGGGCGGGAGATCACGCGGGGGATCCTGGGGTCCTTGTTCGGCGGGCGGCGGCGGTAGGGACGCACAACAGCAACGGCGACTGCTTCACAGGAAGGAAAGAAGGAAGGGTTTGGGTTCCAGGGCTCCTCGTGAGCTCGACTTGGGCTCGCGGTTCGCTCTTGTTGTCGACCCGATCGGTCAGGTCGAGGCCCCCTTCCTTCTTTCCTTCCTGTGAAGTCTTTGCTTTTCGCCGTTACTTCGCGAAGCGCACTTCGTGGTCCTTCGCCTCGGGCTCCAGCAGCTTGCACAGCGGGTCCGCTTCCGCCTCCAGCGCCTTCTTCGACCTCGCGTCCAGCTTGCCGAACGGCGTCAGCGTGATCGCGGCCACCTTCTTCTCGCGCTTCACCACCCAGGCGCCCGCTACGAAGCCGTCGACGAGGAACGTCCCCGCGACGCGCAGGCCCGGCAGATAGACCTGCTTGCGGTGCGCGGTGGCGACGAAGCGCTCGTCGGCGCGGACGTTGAGCGGGTTGTCGAACTCGGCCAGCAGCCGCACGGGCGCTTCCACGTCGCCGCCGGGGCGCGGGGCGTCGGGGAGGTCGAACAGCTCGCGCTTCTTCTCGTCGCGCAGGGCGATGAGCTTGGGCCGCAGCGACTCGACCACGGGCTTGAGGTTCGGGATGCCGAGCCACGCCTGCAGCTCGACGACGCTGGCCGGGCCGAGGATGGACAGGTGCCGCAAGACGAGGTCCGCGGGCGTCTGCTTCGTCTCGATCTTCGCGCCGATCCACTCGTCGGCCAGGGCGAACGCGGCGTCCTGCGGGTGCGCCCAGCGCGAGTCGTCGGGCGCCATCACGAGGGGCAGGTTCATGCGCACGGAGAAGCCGAGCAGGCGGTCGTTCACCTTGGGGAAGGTCTGCTGCAACAGCTCGCGCAGCTCGGTGAAGGTGCGCGGATGGTCGTGGAGCAGCTCGCGCGCGCGGGCCAGGATCGCAGGCAGATCGAGCTCGTCGAAGTCGCCCTTGAAGAGCGTCTTGCACGCCTTGGTGAGCACGTCCTGGATCAGCGGGCGCGTGTCCGCGTAGGTCTGTGGCGTGACGGTGTGGATGGTGCCGCGAAAGAGCGTCGCGCGCACGAGCTTGCGGTCGAGCAGGGCGTCGGCGAGGTGCTCGGGCTTGAAGTCGTGCAGGCGCGTCCACAGGGCCACGAACGGCGGCTTGGGCCACTGCGCCTGCAGCGCGAACGCACGCTCGACGGCCTTCACCACCGGAACCTTCTCGCGAGCGAGCAGCATCTGGCGGGCGAGGGTGGCGCGGTTCAGGTCTCGCGGCGAGAGCGGGCGGTCGGCGCGAGGCGTCGTCGCTGCCTTCGGCGTCTTCGATTCACGGACAGACTTGGGCATTGCGGCAGCTTAGCGCAGGGGTACGACACGGTCGGACTACCGAGGCAGGAGCGCTTGCCGCCGCGCCTTGAAGCCGCTACATCAGCGCCCCATGACGACGAACCTGAGCGACCACTTCGAGACCCTCGCCATCCACGCCGGCCAGCGGCCCGACCCGACCACGGGCGCGGTGATGACGCCTGTGTACCTCACGTCCACGTACGTGCAGGACGGCCCCGGCGAGCACAAGGGCTTCGAGTACTCGCGCACGCGCAACCCCACGCGCGACGCGCTCCAGGGCTGCCTCGCCGCGCTCGAGGGCGGCACGCACGCGCTGGCGTTCGCCTCGGGCCTCGCGGCGCAGGACGCGGTGTTCCACCTGCTCAACGCGGGCGACCACGTCATCCTGAGCGACGACCTCTACGGCGGCACGTTCCGCCTGGCCGACAAGGTGTGGAAGCGGCACGGCATCGAGCTCTCGTTCGTCGACTTCACCAAGCTGGACGCGGTGGAGAAGGCGTTCAAGCCCAACACCAAGCTGCTCTGGGCCGAGACGCCGACGAACCCGATGCTGAAGATCTGCGACCTCGCGGCCGTCGCGGAGCTCTGCAAGAAGCACAACGTCATCTCGGTGGCCGACAACACGTTCGCCACGCCGTTCCTGCAGCGACCGCTCGCGCTGGGCATCGACCTCGTCGCGCACTCGATGACCAAGTACCTGAACGGTCACAGCGACGTGGTCGGCGGCTGCCTCGTCACTGCGCGCGCGGACCTGCACGAGCGGCTCGCGTTCCTGCAGAACGCGGCGGGCGGGCAGCTCGGGCCGATGGACAGCTTCCTCATCCTGCGCGGCCTGAAGACGCTGCACGTGCGCATGGAGCGGCACGAGCAGAACGCGCACCAGGTGGTGGAGGCGCTCAAGGGCCACAAGCTGGTCGAGAAGGTCACCTATCCGGGCCTGCCCGAGCACCCGCAGCACGCGCTCGCCAAGAGGCAGATGAAGGGCTTTGGCGGCATGGTCACGTTCGTGATCAAGGGCGGCCTGCCGGCAGCGCGCACGTTCCTCAAGGGCGTGCGGCTGTTCGCGTGCGCGGAGTCCCTCGGCGGCGTCGAGAGCCTCATCGAGCACCCGGCGATCATGACGCACGCGAGCGTGCCGCCGGAGACGCGCAAGCTCTTGGGCATCGACGACGGGTTCATCCGGCTGTCTGTGGGCATCGAGAACGGGGACGACCTGGTCGAGGATCTGCGCCAGGCGCTCGCGCGCGTCGGGTAACCAGCCCTCTCCCTCGGGGGCACAGGCATTCGCTGGCGCATACGCATTCGCTCCTTGCCCGGCGGAGCGCCCGTCCCGTAGCTTCAAGGGCGATTGCATCGCGCTCGCGTTCGCACTCCTGTCGGGGCTCTCCGTGGACGCGGCCGGTGGTGCTCATCCATCGTGTGCGCGCTCTGGCTCTTGGGCGGCGCGGCGCGGGCTGAGGACGTCGAAGGGTCGCGCGACGAGACGCAGGACGCGCCGCTGCTCGCCAAGCGCTCGCAGACGCCGGCGGCCGAGGTGCCGGCGGGGCCGCATGAGCTGATCGTGTTCCGCGGGACGCTGCTCTTCAACGAGTACGTCTACCGCGCCATCCTGCAGCTCCCGGCGGACGCCAAGGCCACGCACGAGACGGCGCGCAAGATCGCGGGCGCCATCGCGCTGTTCCTGCGCGACGCAGGGTACGAGCTCGCGACCGTGCGCGCGCAGGTGGTCGGCGACCAGATCGAGGTCCAGGTCGACGAGGGGCAGCTCGACAAGATCATCCTCGCCAACGCGGGCGCGGTGACCACGGTGCGCTTCAAGCTGGAGCTGAACCTGCCGCGCGACGTGTTCAACCGGCGCGAGTTGGAGCGGCAGCTGCCCATCCTGGCGCGGCGGTTCCACCTGCGCAGCTATGCGTACGAGCTGTGGCCGGCGCAGCGGCCGCTCTTCGACGACGAGGGGCCGCAGCTCGGCGATGTCGAGGAATTGCGCGCGGTGCCGCTGTTTCGCGGAGGGCGCGCGTACGAGCTGCGCATCCTGGCTGACCCGGATCCGTGGGGCGAGGGCTTCGGGCCGGAGGTGGTGATCAACGGGCGCGTGGGCGTCGAGGCGGGCG
>JAFEBC010000072.1 GCA_018266095.1 Deltaproteobacteria bacterium | reverse complement strand
CGTCACCGCCTCCTGCTTCGCGTCGACCAGGCGCTCCTTGCGCAGCCGATCGACGCCCTTGCGCTTCGCGGTCGCGAGCAGCCACGCCGCAGGCCTGTCGGGCACGCCCTGCGCGGGCCAGGTCTCCAGCGCCGCCACCAGCGCGTCCTGCGCCAGCTCCTCCGCGAGGCCCACGTCGCGCGTCAGCCGCGTGAGCTGCGCGATGAGCTTCGCTTGCTCGATGCGGAAGACCGCGTGGATGGCGCGGTGCGTGGCTTCATTCGTCACAATGCGCGTCACCGTGCGGATCTGAACACCGGAGAGGTCGCAGCGCCACCTCGATCCGCGCAGGATGTGCGATGGACACCAACGGCCTTGTGGCCCAATCATGCGCGGCGTTCGGGGGCTTCGGCTCGGACCATCGAGCGGGGAGACGAACATGGCTTCCAGCGGCTTCGTACCGGCGCGGGTCTCGCGCATGAACCAAAACCTCGAGCAGCACGTGGGCAGCGGCGCGATCTCCGGCGCGGTGGCGCTGGTGAGCCGGCGCGGCGAGACGCACGTGGAGGTGGTCGGCACCAGCGCCATCGGCTCGTCGCACCTCTTGCAGCGCGATTCGATCTTCCGCATCAGCTCGATGACCAAGCCGATCACGGCCGCGGCCGCGATGATCCTGATCGAGGAGTGCCGGCTGCGCCTGGACGAGCCCATCGATCGCTGGCTGCCCGAGCTCTCGCAGCGGCGCGTGCTCCGGCGCATCAACGGCCCGCTCGAGGACGTGGTGCCCGCGAACCGCCCGATCACCGTGCGCGATCTGCTCACGTTCCGCTTGGGCTTCGGCATCGTCATGGCCGCGCCCGGCACGGTGCCGATCGTGGACGCGATGGCGCAGCTCCGCCTGGGACAAGGGCCGCCCGCGCCGTCGATCCCGCCCGCGCCCGACGAGTGGATCCACAACCTCGGCCGGCTGCCGCTCATGCACCAGCCCAGCGAGCGCTGGATGTACGGCACCGGCTCCGACGTGCTCGGCGTGCTGATCGCGCGCGTGTCCGGCCAGCCCTTCGACGTGTTCCTCCGCGAGCGCATCTTCGAGCCGCTGGGCATGCGCGACACCGCGTTCTACGTGCCCGTGAGCCGCCGCGACCGCTTCGTGACGAGCTATTGGACGAACTTCCAGAGCGGCGCGCTCGAGCACCTGGACGCGCCCGATGGCCAATGGAGCAAGCCGCCCGCGTTCCCCAGCGGCTCGGCCGGCCTCGTCTCCACCGCCGACGACTTCCTCGCCTTCGCCGAGATGCTGATGGGCCAGGGCCGCCGCGGCAGCGTGCGCATCCTCTCGCGCGCGAGCGTGGAGCTGATGACGAGCGATCAGCTCACGCCGGCGCAGAAGGCCGTGTCGGGCCTCGTGCAGGGCTTCTTCGAGGACAACGGCTGGGGCTTCGGCGTGTCGATGGTGACCCGGCGGCGCGAGCTGTTCGGCAACGTCGGCACCTACGGCTGGGACGGCGGCATGGGCACCTCGTGGGCGAACGATCCGGTGACGCAGCTCACCGGGATCCTGCTCACGCAGAGCGCGTGGGTGTCGCCGGTGCAGCCGCTCGTGTGCCGCGATTTCTGGACGACGGCGGCGCAGATGCTGGATTAGCGGCCGCCGAGCGCGCTCCTCTCGACTCCGAGGCGCCCTACTCGTCTGTGGCCTCCAGCGCCCTCACATCTCGCGCGAGCAGGTCCAGCTCCAGGCGCAGGGTCCCGTTGTACACGCCGCGCACGCGCTGGTGGCGGTCGAGCAGCACGAAGAGCTCGGAGTGGATCGCGGGGCCGTCTTCGGTGCGCGGGCGCGGCAGGAGGTAGCCTTCGTGTTGCACGCGGTCGAGCTCTCGCTCGGCGCCGGTGACGATGCGCCAGGTGCCTTCGATGTGGTTCTTCTGCGCGTAGGCGGCGAGCTCCTCGCGTGAATCGCCGCCGGGCGTCACGGAGTGGGAGACGAAGAGGAGGTTCGAGTCGCCGTGCAGGGACTCGCGCACCTGCTGCATCGACGCGCGCAGGATGGGGCAGAGCTGCGAGCAGCGGATGAACATGAAGTTGGCGATGACGAGCTTGCCGTCGAGGCTCTGCTTGGTGAACGCAGCGCCTGATTGATCGCGCAGGGTGAACGCGGGGAACTGCGAGTGAGGGTCGCGGGTGAGCTCGTCGTGCGCGCGCCAGGGAGGCGTGAGGCCTTCGCGTTCGAAGACGGGCAAGGTCTGCGTTCGGGGAGGCTGCGGCTCGGTGGAGGGCGCGGGCTGCGCGGAGATCGCCAGCGCGGACAGGAGGATGATCATCGCCTTCATCGCAGCGCCTCCTGCGCGTCCATCGAGTCGCGCGTGGTGCCTTCGCAGGCCATCGGGCTGACGAAGCCGTAGCGGCGGCCGCCCTTGACCTCGTAGTTCGCGCGGACCTGGCCGTCGACGTACCAGACGCGCTCCATGCCCTGCTCGTGGCCGGCGGCGTAGTGCATCCACTCGTGCGGCTGGCCCTTCACGTACCAGGTGCGCAGCTCGCCCACCTGCAGGTCGTGCGCTTGGAGCCCGATCATCCGCGGCACACCGCCGGGCCACCACTCGCGCTGCGGACCGCTCTTCTCACCCGCGATGTACGCGCGCTCCAGGCGCGGCGAGCCATCCGCGTACCAGCCGCGCACCCAGCCATCGACGAGGCCCTTGCGCACCGGGCGCACCGTGAGCGTGCCGTCGGCGCCCGTCTCCAAGAGCTCGCCGTCGAAGGGCTCGCCGTCGAGGAGCCACGCGCGGCCCGACTGCGACAGGTGCGGATCGGTGATCGACACCTGTCGCCTGCGCACGAGGCGCTCACGCGCGACCGCGCCCAGCGCGATCAGGAGCAGCGCGGCCACCAGCAGCCTCGCCTTCACTGGCTCACCGTGCCGGGCGTGCCGTAGAAGCCGTCGCCGTTGATGTACGGAGCGTCCGCGGTGACGTGGTAGTGGTACACGCCGTTCGGGTAGTCGGCGGTGGCCTTGGTGTGGCCGTGGTACGCGTCGAGATCGCCGCTCGTCAGCGTGACGCCGTCCTCGACCGGTCCGTACACCGGATAGCCGTCGAGCAGGAACCCGAGCAGCGCGCTCTCGCCGAGGTTGTTGGGCGCGCCGGTCAGGCCCTTGGGCTCGACGTGATAGTGGTACTGGCCCTGCTGCTGCGGGTGCCCGCCGTACTGATCGAAGCTCACGATCTCGGTCGTGAGCACCTGACGTCCCGCCGCGTACTGGTTGAAGAACGGCACGCCGTTGAGCGACACGCCGATGGGCCCG